>CBRGMI010000270.1:0-2906 GCA_967797495.1 uncultured bacterium | reverse complement strand
CGGTCGAGGCGGAGGCGTCGTCCGGCGACCCGTCGACGCCCGAAGCCGCGCCGAGCACGGACGCCGCCGTCGACGAAGAGCCGGCGACGACTGCCGCCGAGGCCACCACGGGGGACGGCACGACGGAGCGCGAGGCGGCGAGCGAGGAGGACATCTCGCTCGAGGCGATCCTGGAGGACCTGAAGCGGCGCGAAGGGCGCGCGGGATAACCCGGTGCTGCTGGTCGGGCTGACCGGCGGGATCGGGTCTGGCAAGTCGACCGTGGCTCGCCTGCTGGAGAAGCGGGGAGCCGTCGTGTTCGACGCGGATCTGCTCGCACGCGAGGCCGTCGAACCCGGCACCCCGGGTCACGCCGCCGTGATCGACCGGTTCGGAGCGGACGTCCTCGCGCCGGGCGGTGAGCTCGACCGCGAGGCGCTCGCCAGCATCGTGTTCGCCGACCCCGCGGCCCGACGCGATCTCGAGCGGATCGTCCACCCCGAGGTCCGGCGGCTTTTCGCCGAGGGGACCGAGGCGTACCGGGACACCGATCGGGTCGTGGTGTTCAGCGCTCCGCTGCTCGTCGAGACCGGGATGCACACGGCGTTCGAGATCCTCGTCGTCGTCTCGGCCACCGTCGCCACGCAGATCGAGCGCCTGATGCGTCAGCGTGGCATGTCCGAGGCCTCGATCCGCGCGCGCATCGAGGCCCAGGCGCCGCTCGAGGACAAGGCCGCCGTGGCGGACTTCCTCGTCGACAACGAGGGCACGCTCGACGAGCTCGAGAGCCAGGTCGAGCGGCTCTGGACCGACCTGTCCGCACGCCCGGTCGCCTGAACCGCGGTCGGGCAGCCCCCGCTCCGTCGCTATCCTGGTGCCGTGACCTCCTCCGAGTACGCGGCGGTGTTCTTCGACGCCGGGGAGACGCTCGTCCATCCGCACCCCACCTTCCCCGATCTGTTCGCCGAGATCCTCCGCCGCGAGGGCCACGACGTCTCGCCCGAGACGATCCGCGAGCGCGGGCACGTGGTGTTCGATCGGTTCCGCGAAGCGGCCGAGGCGAACGAGCTCTGGACCACCTCGCCCGAACGTTCGCGCCGCTTCTGGCACGACGTGTACGGCATCTTCCTGCGCGAGCTCGGGATCCCCGACGACAACGGTCTGATCGACGTCGTGTACACCGAGTTCACCGACCCCGGGAACTACCGTCTGTTCGATGACGTCACGCCTGTCCTCGATCGGCTGCGCGACGCCGGACTGCTGCTCGGCGTGGTGTCGAACTTCGAGGAGTGGCTCGAGCGGCTCCTCGAGGATCTCGGCGTCCGTGGGTACTTCCAGGTGAGCGTCGTGTCGGGCGTGGAGGGGTTCGAGAAGCCCGACCCGCGGATCTTCCGGCTCGCGATGACCCGGGCGGGCGTGACCCCCGAGCGGTCGGTCTACGTCGGGGACAACCCGGAGTTCGACGTCGACCCGGCGCACGCGGTCGGCATGTTCCCCGTGCTGATCGATCGGCGCGAGCGCTTCGCCGACGCGCCGGGTGCGCGGATCACCGCGATGGACCAGTTGCCGGCACTGCTCGGGGTGGTGTGATGTCCGAGGAGCGTTCGTACGACGTCGAGGAGGCCAACGCGATCCTGCCGGAGCTCCGCGAGCGGCTGGCGAGGATCCGCGACGCCCGGCAGGTGATCCTGCGGGAGGCCGAGGTGGTGAGGGAACGGGTCGTCGCGGACGGCGGCGGGAGCCACGCGGGGCGAGAGTACTGGGACGCGAGCGCGAGGCTGCGGACCGAGCTCGAGCACCTGGCCGCGGAGAACATCCTGCTGCGCGATCCCGAGACCGGGCTCGTGGACTTCCCCGCCCAGCGCGACGGCGAGCGGATCTACCTCTGCTGGCGGGTCGGCGAGGAGGCCGTCGCCAACTGGCATCCGCTCGACACCGGCTTCTCGAGCCGGCGTCCGCTGTGAGCGCCCGCGCCCGGGTGGCGGTGATGGGCGCGACCGCCGAGGACCCGCCCCCGGGCATCGGAGCGATCGCCGACACCGTCGACCTCGCGTTCGCCGACGACGTCCCGTCGCTCGCCGGCGCGCTCGAGGGCAGGGACGTGCTGTTCGCCTGGCGTCCGCGGAGCGCCCTGCTCTCCGGGGCGTGGGCGAGCGCGGCCGACCTGCAGTGGATCCAGTCGGCGTCGGCGGGCGTCGACAACCTGCTCTTCCCCGAGCTCGCGGCGAGCCACGTCGTCCTGACGAACGCTCGCGGCGTCTACGAGGACGCGATCGCCGAGTACGTCCTCGGGTTGCTGCTCGCGTTCGCGAAGGGTCTCGGCGGGGTCCTCGAGCGGCAGGGGCGCCGCGAGTGGCGACACAACGAGACCGAACGGCTCGAGCGCAAGCGGGTCCTCGTCGTCGGCGTCGGACCGATCGGACGCGCGATCGCTCGCACCTGCGCCGCGCTCCGGATGTCCGTCCGGGGCGTCGCTCGAACCCCCCGACCCGGTGACGACGTGTTGGTCGAGATCTTCGGCACCGAGCGGCTCGCCGACGCGGTCCGATCGGCCGACTACGTGATCGACGCGCTGCCCGCCACGGACGAGACCCATCACCTGTTCGACCACGCGGTGTTCGAGGCGATGGAGCCGTGGACGAGGTTCGTGAACGTCGGCCGGGGGAGCACGGTCGACCAACGAGCGCTGGTCCGGGCCCTCGAGACCGGAGCCATCGCCGGCGCCGCGCTCGACGTCTTCGAGGAGGAGCCGCTGCCCGAGGACGACCCGCTCTGGGCGATGCCGAACGTGATCGTCTCGCCCCACATGGCCGGCGACGCCGCCGGGTGGCGCGAGGGCGTGGTCGAGCTGTTCGTCCGCAACCTCGAGCGCTATCTCACCGGTCGCCCCCTGCTGAACGTCGTCGACAAGACCCGCGGCTACGTGC
>CBRGMI010000269.1:0-2916 GCA_967797495.1 uncultured bacterium | reverse complement strand
TCCTCCAGGAAGATCAGGAGATCGGCCATCTCCTGACCGTCAGGCCTCTCGTGGAGCTGCCGGATAACGTCCGCGCGGACCTGGCTGGGGGAGGTCAGGACCCGAAGGAGATCTCGACGCGCCGCTGGTCCGAGCGCGTCAGCGAGGCGAACCGCATCCTCCCAAAACATGGGGGCGCGAGCGTATCAGCGGCTCGGGCGATGAGGATCGGGACGCGGGGCAGGAAGCCGAAGGTCCAGACCCCAACCGGCGTTACAGCTTCGCCAGGAGGGCATCCGAACGCGTCGCCGTGGGTCAGTCCGTAAACCGTCTACCATCGCCGCGTGTCGAAGATCCGACCCTCGCGCAAGGCCTCCTCGTTCACGGAGTCGGTGATCCGCGAGATGACGCGTCTGTCGGTCGCCCACGGCGCGATCAACCTTTCGCAGGGCTTCCCCGACTTCCCTGCGCCGCAGGAGATCAAGGAGGCGGCACGACAGGCGATCGCGGACGATGTCAACCAGTACCCCATCACCTGGGGCGCGGAGCCGTTCCGAGCGGCGATCGCCGAGACCTACCGCACGCGCTACGGCATGTCCTGGGTCGAGGCCGAACGCGACGTCACCGTCACGTGCGGTTCGACCGAGGCCATGATCGCCGCGATGCTGGGCGTTCTCGACCCCGGCGACGAGGTCGTCGTGTTCGAGCCGTTCTACGAGAACTACGGCCCCGACACGATCCTCGCGGGAGCCGTGCCTCGTACCGTGACGCTCTCGCCCCCGGACTGGACGTTCGACGAGACCGAGCTCGCGGCGGCGTTCAACGCGCGGACTCGCGGCATCGTGATCAACACGCCGAACAACCCGACCGGCAAGGTGTTCTCGCGCGAAGAGCTCCGCGTGATCGCGGAGCTGTGTCAGCGATGGGACGTGGTCGTGTTCACCGACGAGATCTACGAGCACATCACGTACGACGGGTTCCGCCACGTGCCGCCGGGCTCGGTGCCCGGGCTCGAGGATCGAACGGTGACGATCAGCGCGCTCTCCAAGACCTACGCAGTGACCGGGTGGCGGGTCGGCTGGATCGTCACCCCCGAGGCGCTCACCGGAGGGATCCGCTCGGTGCACGACTTCCTCACGGTGGCCGCGCCGGCGCCCCTGCAGGAGGCCGGGGTGGTCGCGCTCGGGATGCCCGAGTCGTTCTACGAGCGGCTCGCGCTCGAGTACCTCGAGCGGCGCGACACACTCCTGCGGATCCTCGAGGAGACGGGCTTCGGGTCGCACCCGACGCGCGGCGCCTACTACGTGATGGCCGACGTCTCGCACCTCGGGATGGGCGACGTCGAGGTCGCGAACCGGCTGACGAAGGACGTCGGTGTGGCGGTCGTGCCCGGCTCGTCGTTCTTCTCCCGGCCGGAGCTCGGGACGCATCTGGTGCGGTTCGCGTTCTGCAAGCGTGTCGAGACGCTCGAGGAGGCCGGGGCCCGGCTGCGCAAGGCCTTCGCCTAGGCTGTGCTGTCGCCGAGTTCACGCGACACCTCTGAAGGCGATGCTCACAGCTCGATCACGTAGCCGTCCGGATCGGTGACGTACGCGTACGGCTCGCCCGGAGAATGCTCCCCCTGGCTAACAAGCGTGCCTCCCGCTGCCCGCACCTCCTGGATCGCCAGCTCAAGGTCAGCTTCGTCCGTCAGCCTGAAGCCGAAGTGAGCTATGCCGCCACTGTCTCCCACCCTCGCTTTGTCCTGGTCAGGGTCCTGATTGAGCGTGATCGTGTCGCGACGGCCAGGCGTCCTGAGGAAGACCATGTTCGGTCCCTCACGGAACATCTCCTCCAGCCCAAACACCTGCTGATAGAAGCCGAGCGATCGAGACAGGTCGCTGACCTGCAGATGGATGTGCGTCAACCCCTCAGTCCTGACCATCGTCGCTCCTCATCCGGGAAGGCGAGCGCATCTCGGACGTGTCGCCAGATCCTTAGAGACAGGACAGCCTAGGCCTCAGCGCCTTCCCAGCCCCGGCCCGGCGCGAGCACCCCGTTCGGATCGAACGCGTGCTTCAGCCGGCGCTGGACCTCCGGCGCGGCCACGGGCGAGTTCCCCAGACCCCCTGGACCGTGGACGACCGGCGCGATCCCACCGATCGCGCGGACGCGGTCGCGGACCTGCACGAGCTCGCCCTTCGGCCACCCGAGCCCGACCCACGCGAGCCCGACGCCGGCGAGCGCGCCCCACGCGACACCGACGATCATCGCGTCGAGCCTCGAGGGCGGAACCGCGGCCTCCACGACGACCGGCATCGCCTCCCACGGCCGTTCGAGCGGGAACGGCGCGTCGTCCTCGGCGGTCGCGTCGGCGACGCGCCGGGCGCTCGTGGTCTGTTCCTCGACCTCCTCCGGCCACCCCTCGAGCCGAAGTTCGACCGTCCCCGGCGTCGCGAGGACGGCGGTCGAACCGTGCACCGCGTCCACGAGCTCGCGCGCGAGCGGGAGATCGCCCGCGAACCGGAGCGTCCGCCGCGCGTGGGGGAGCGGTCGCACCTTGATCGCGACCTGCACGATCACGCCGAGCGTCCCGAGGGAGCCGACGACCAGCTTGTGGAGGTCGTACCCGGTTACGTTCTTCACGGTCCGGGCGCCGCTGCGTACCAGCCGGCCGTCTCCCGTCACGATCTCGGCCTCGAGGACCGTGTCGCGGAGCGCGCCGACCCTGAGCCGCCGGGGGCTCGACGCGCCACTCGCGAGCACGCCGCCGACGGTGGCGTCCGCGGGTGCGTCGCTCGGCCACTCCTGGCCGCCGTCTGCCAGGATCCGGTCGAGCTCGCCGATCCGCATCCCGGCCTCGACCACCGCGATCATCTCGGCCGGCTCGTAGGCCATCAGCCGGTCGAGCTGGGTCGTCCAGAGCTCGGCGTCGACCTCGGCCGGGTTGCCCTTGTC
>CBRGMI010000268.1:0-2918 GCA_967797495.1 uncultured bacterium | reverse complement strand
GGGCCGACGGCGACCGGGCCGACGGCGACCGGGCCGACCGGCGAGACCGCCGCCGGGGAGTTCGACGGCCCCGTCTCGGTCGACACTCAGACCCAATCCGCGGCGGGGCTCAGGGCGGCCTTCTACTCCTGCGACGGGGTGAACGGTGTGTGGACCTACACCGTGCAGGGTGGACCCTTCGACTTCGACATCGACTCGACAGTGGACATGGAGGGCGGCACGGGAACCCTGGTGATCAGCGAGGACTTCACCGTCGAACCCTTGGGGAACATCTCGTTCACCGATACCATCGATCTCGTGATCGCGGGGACGGCCGACGCGCCCGTGTTCAGGGCCACCTCGATCGACGTGAAGATCGATTCGGCGGTCCCCGGGCTCGATCAGATCGCGAAGTCCTTCTTCGAGAAGAACACCGAGGTCCCGATCCTGGCGGGCGCGAAGCAGTGCTGAGTCCGGCCTGACCGATACGCTTGCGGCATGTCCCCGCGCAAGAAGACCTCGGGCGGCCGCGCGTTCACCGTCGAGTTCCCCAAGCCGCTCCCGGTCGAGAAGCGCGGCGACGCATGGTGGATGGAGGCCGACGGCCGCGAGCTGCGCCTGTCGAACCTCGACAAGGTCTTCTGGCCCGACGAGGGCTACACGAAGGGCGACCTGGTCGCGTTCTACTACAACGTGGCCGGGCTGATCCTGCCGCACCTCCACGACCGGCCGCTCACGATGAAGCGCATGCCCGACGGCGTGAACGGGCCCTTCTTCTACGAGAAGACGGCGCCGTCGCACACGCCCGACTGGATCGCGCGATGTCCCGTCCAGAGCGAGGACAGCAAGGACGGCGTGATCGGCTACATGATGGTCCAGGACATCGCGACGCTGTTGTTCGTTGTGAATCTCGGCGCGATCGAGATGCACCCCCTGCACTCGCGCTGCCCGACGATCGAGTCGCCGGACTACCTGTTCTTCGACCTGGACCCGATGGGTGCGAGCTTCGAAGACGTGCTGATCGTCGCGTGGCACGTCCAGGCGGCGCTCGGCGCGCTGGGGTTGACCGGCTACCCGAAGACGTCCGGCGCGACCGGCGTCCAGATCTACGTGCCGATCCAGCTCGGCTGGTCCTACGACCAGGTGCGCAACTTCGTCGGCACGCTCGGGCGGACGATCGAGCGCGCCGATCGCGAGCACGTGACGATGGCGTGGCAGATCTCCAATCGCACCGGCAAGGTCTTCATCGACCACAACATGAACCGGAGCGGCGCCAACATCTCGGCCACCTACTCGCTCCGGCCCGAGGCGATGGCCACGGTCTCGACGCCGGTGACGTGGGACGAGATCGAGGTGGGGATCACGCCGCAGGACTTTCGGATCGAGAACGTGTGGGAGCGATTCGACAAGCTCGGCGACCTGTTCGAGGGCGTGCGGACACAACCGCAGGAACTGGCTCCGGCGCTCGAGGCGGTGGGGCTGCCGGCCGAGAAGGCGTTCGCGGACCCGAGCCAGGCGACCCGGCGCACGTCGGAGGAGGTGATCGCCGCGTCGAAGGACCCGAAGCTCGGCGAATACCTGCGCAAGCGCACGTTCGGGCCCGAGGGGACCACCGAGCCGGCGCCCGGCGAGGCAACCGGCGCGGGCAACACGTTCGTGATCCACAAGCACCGCGCCACGCGCCTGCACTACGACGTGCGGCTCGAACGCGACGGGGCGCTGCCGTCCTGGGCGGTGCCTCGCGGGCTGCCGACCCAGCCGGGCGACAAGCGGCTCGCCGTCCGCACCGAGGATCACCCACTCGAGTACGGCTCGTTCGAGGGCACGATCCCCGAGGGCCACTACGGGGCGGGCGAGGTCCGGATCTTCGACGACGGGACGTACGAGCCGGTCGAGTGGACCGAGAAGAAGGTGAGCTTCCGGCTCCACGGTCGCCGATACCCGGGCCTGGAATTCCATTTCGTGAAGACGCGCACCGACTGGCTCGCCTTCCTCGCGTCCCGGCAGGTGTCGCGGCTGATCCCCGCGCCGCCCGCGCTCCCGCCGATGCTCGCCGAGGGCGGCTGGAAGGCGTTCGACGACCCGAAGTGGTGGTTCGAGCCGAAGTTCGACGGGATCCGTTCCGTGACGCGGATGGCGACCGACGCCACGCACCTGGTGACGCGCAACGGGCGGGACGTCACCGACAAGTATCCGGAGCTTCGGATGATCCACGAGCTCGTGGACCAGGTGAACGCGGTGCTCGACGCGGAGATCGTGGCGTTCGACGAGGACGGGAAGAACTCGTTCGAGGCGCTGCAGCAGCGGATGAACCTGTCCAACGAGCGCGAGATCAAACGCATCTCGAGCAAGATCCCGGTCGCGCTGGTCGCGTTCGACCTGCTCTGGCTGGACGGCAACGACCTGACGGAGCTGGCTCTCGAAGGGCGGCGCGAGCTCCTGGAGACGATCGTCGAGCAGGACCACCGGCTGCAGGTCGTGACGCACGTCGAGGGCGACGGCAAGGACTTCGAGGAGGTCGCGAGGAGGCTCGGCCTCGAGGGCGTCGTGGCCAAGCGTGTTGGTTCGCGCTACCAGCCGGGTCGCCGATCGCCCGACTGGCGGAAGATCAAGCTCACGAACACGCAGGACTGCGTGATCCTGGGGTGGACGCCCGGTCAGGGCGGCAGGTCGGGCACGTTCGGCGCGCTGCTCGTGGGCGCCTACGACGACGGCGAGCTGATCTGGATCGGGCAGGTCGGCACGGGGTTCACGCGGGCGACGCTCGACCGCGTGCTCGAGGCGCTCGAGCCGCTGAGGCGGCCGACGCCGCCGATCGACGACCCCGAGCTCGCCAGGGTCAAGGGTGCGACGTTCGTCGAGCCCGAGCTCGTCTGCGAGGTCGAGTACCTCGAGATCACCAAGAGCACGAAGAAGATGCGCGCGCCCTCGTTCAAGGG
>CBRGMI010000267.1:0-2931 GCA_967797495.1 uncultured bacterium | reverse complement strand
GGTACTCCTCGCCCGCGACCTTGACCTCGGTGCCGCCGTACTTCGAGTAGATGACCGTGTCGCCGACTGCGACGTCGAGCGGGACCCGCACCCCGTCCTCGAATCGACCCGGACCGACCGCCACGACGGAGCCCTCCTGGGGCTTCTCCTTGGCCGTGTCGGGGATCACGATGCCCGAGATCGTCTTCTCTTCCTCTTCGCCCGGCTTGACGACGATCCGGTCTTCCAGGGGCTTCAGGTTGAAGTCCTTCTTCGCCATGCGTTCCTCCTTAGCTCCACCAGGTTACTCCGACCAGCATGTCGGTCAGGCTTAGCACTCGACCGCGTTGAGTGCTAACAGCATATCGACGAGAGTGCCAGGGGTCAAACGAGCTAGCGCCCAGGCGCCCCCGGCTGCGGGGACGCCTCGTCGCGGGTCCTCCACTACGCCGATGTGCGTACGGGAAGTACCCCCACCGCGGGTCTGCTAGCCGGGGACCACTCCCTACACTCGTCGACACCGGCACCACCAACCGAACGAGTCGGGAACGGTCGATGAACATCGCGGTCATGGGCACGGGGCACGTCGGACTTGTCAGCTGTGTGGCGCTCGCCCGTATGGGGCACGAGGTCGTTGGGTTCGACGTCGATCAGGAGAAGATCTCGCTCCTCCAACGAGGGGTGACTCCGTTCCACGAGCCGGATCTGGACGGCGTGCTGCACAGCGAGCTCGACGCGGGGCGTGTGAGGTTCACCGCGCGTGCGTCCGAAGCCCTGGCGCGAGCCTCGGTCGTCTTCATCTGCGTCGGGACACCGATGGGTGAGGATGGAGAGGCAGACCTCCATGCGATGGAGGACGCCGCCGCGCAGATCGCCCGTGACGCAATCGATGGCGTCCTCGTGGTGGAGAAGTCCACCGTGCCGGCCGGGACCGCCGAGCGCGTCCGCACCGTCATCTCCCTGGAGGCACCGAACCTTGACTTCGACGTCGCCAGCAACCCGGAGTTCCTCCGGGAAGGTCACGCACTCCAAGATGCCCTGTTCCCCGATCGGATCGTCGTCGGCGTTTCGTCCGAGGTCGCCGCCTCGATCCTTCGGCGCGTGTACGAGCCCATCACATCCAACGGAGTGCTGCTGATCGAAACCGACGTACGAACCGCGGAACTCGCGAAGCATGCCAGCAATGCCTTCCTGGCCATGAAGATCTCATACGCGAACGCCCTAGCTCGGCTGTCGGAACGGCTCGGTGCCGATGTTCGGGACGTGATCGAGGTCTTGGGTGCGGACCCTCGCATCGGCCCAGCCTTCCTGGGAGCGGGTCTCGGCTACGGCGGCTACTGCCTGCCGAAGGACGTCTTGGGGCTCGAGCGGCTCTCGGCGCGTGTCGGCTACGATTTCGGTCTCCTGCGCGAGGTCGACCGCGTCAACCGGGAGGCTATGGAGGCGACGGTCGAGAAGATCGAAGACGCTCTGTGGAACCTCCAGGGCAAGCGCATCTGCATCCTAGGGCTCGCCTTCAAGGCCGGAACCGACGACGCTCGACTCTCGCCGGCCG
This sequence comes from uncultured bacterium, assembly GCA_967797495.1. Taxonomy (GTDB): domain Bacteria; phylum Actinomycetota; class UBA4738; order UBA4738; family HRBIN12; genus DASSJM01. The sequence continues at coordinate 1,397 of CBRGMI010000267.1, read as the reverse complement.
TCGAGCTGGCACGGCGTCTCCGGGCCCTGGGCGCATCTGTCGTGGCGTACGACCCCATGGCGTCGGCGAATGCCCAGCATGAGGTGCCGGAACTCGACATCGCCCCGGATCCCTACGTGGCCGCCATCGGAGCACACTGTGTCGTGATCGCGACCGAGTGGGCCGAGTTCCGTCATCTGGATCTGAAGGCTCTCCGCGAGGCCGTGGCGACGCCGATCCTCGTGGATGCCAGGAACGTGCTCCGAGAGGACCAGGGCTGGGCGGCGGGTTTCGCGTATTACTCGATGGGACGGGCGCCGCTGCAGCAGCATCCCGGCGCTTCGGACCTCTTGGTGCTCCCCGAACCAGCACCCCTCGACGCGGTGGCCGACGCCGCCGGATAGTCGTCGCCTGCACGGCGTCGAGAGTCGACGCAGACCGCGAGCGGTTCCGTGGACTCGAGAGGAGGAACCCGGTCCGGTCCGTGCCTCTAGTGCCTGCTGAGCCAGTGGGCTCTTGCAGCTTCGCATACCGACCAGTCCCGGGTTACCGTCACACCAGCCGGCCGATGCCCCGGATAGCGTCCGACGAAATCCGAACCCAGGACGAGCCGAACGTTCGAGTAATGACCCGGGGGGAAGATCCGCAGGCGGCTCGGACTCATCGGGTTCTCCGGGTAGCAGACCACGACGTTGGACAGGCGAACGTGACCGCCCGGCATCTGTTTGAAGAGCGCCTGGTGACCGATCCCGTCGGTGGCACGGTCGTTCCGCATGGGCTCGAACACGAAGACGGAGTGTTTGATCCTCACCACTGCATCCGGGTTCTGCGTCGACTGACCGATCGAGACGCCGGTGTTGATGCCGTCGAACAGGCAGTCGCGGATCGTGCCGGACATCTCCGTATCGTCCTCGACCGCATCGTCGCGGATCCACGTCATGTGGCACCCGTCGATCAGGAACCGTGCGCCGTTCAGGTCCTCGGGAGGCGGCAGCGGCATGAAGCCGTCGGTCACGTTGTCCACCCGAACGTCGTAGGAGACGAGGGAATCGATGCCGATCATCCGCAGACCTCCGCCCCCGAACGGGTCGTGGACGTTCTCCCAGCTCAGGTTGCGTCGCTGCTGTCCGATCACGGTTCCACCGATGACGACCGTCCGTACTCCCGGCGACTCGGGTCCAAAGGCCAGCGGGAAGGAGGAGCCGGACGGGTACGCCGTCGATGTGAACGACCTCAAGTCATACGTGGCGTCAGCGATGGGAGCGTCGATGCGGAACTGCTCGTCGGTCGTCCCGATCTCGACGACGACCTCCTGTCGTTCCAACGCCTCTCGCCGCGTCGGGAACGGACTTGACGATGGGGTCGACGATGGAGGGGGGATCGTTGGAAGCGCCGAGATGCCTGACATCGCCGGCGTC
>CBRGMI010000266.1:0-2947 GCA_967797495.1 uncultured bacterium | reverse complement strand
GCCGGCACGAAGATCAGGGACGTGTTCGCGCCGGTGGCCGCGACCGCGTCCTCCACCGTGTCGAACACCGGGATCCCCTCCACGTCCTGCCCGCCCTTGCCGGGCGTGACGCCCGCGACCACATCGGTCCCGTACGAGCGGTTGCGCAGCGAGTGGAACGTTCCCTCCGAGCCCGTGATACCGGCGACCACGACCTTCGTGCCCTCATCGACGAGGATCGCCATCGTTACGCGATCCCCTCGCGCGCGAGCTCGGCGGCACGCTCGGCGGCCTCGAGCATCGTGGCGGCCGGAACGATCCTCGGGTGATTCGCCTCGGCGAGGATCCGCCGCCCCTCCTCCGCGTTCGTACCGTCGAGCCGCACGACGATCGGCACCCGCGGGGTCACGCGTTCGAGCGCCTCCAGGATCCCCCGCGCGACCAGGTCGCATCGCGTGATGCCGCCGAAGATGTTCACCAGGACGCTCCGGACGCTCGGGTCCGAGAGGATCACCTCGAGCGAGGTCGCCATGACCTCGGCGCTCGCGCCGCCACCGACGTCGAGGAAGTTGGCGGCATCCGCCCCGGCCTGCTTCACGACGTCGAGGGTCGACATCACGAGCCCGGCTCCGTTGCCGATGATGCCGACCTTCCCGTCGAGCTTCACGTACTGGAGCCCGGCATCCCTCGCGCGTCGCTCGATCGGATCGATCGGGAACGAGTCCGCCAGGGCCGCCGCGTCCGGTTGACGGAACAGCGCGTTGTCGTCGACCGTGACCTTCGAATCCAGCGCCATCACCGTCCCGTCCGTCAACAGCACGAACGGGTTGATCTCGACGAGGGTGGCGTCGGTCTCGGCGAGCACGGCGTACGCCCTCGTCACAAGGTCCGCTGCGCCCCCGCGAGCCTCGACGGGTAGGTGTCCGGTCAACCGGCGAGCGTGGTACGCATGGAGGCCGCGGACCGGGTGGACGTGCACACGACGGATCGCATCGGGCTTGGTGCGCGCCACCTCCTCGATCTCGATCCCGCCGTCGTTCGACACCATCGCGAGGTACGTGCCCTCGCTCCGGTCGAGGGAGATCGCGGCGTAGAACTGGGCGGCGATGTCGACGAGGCGCTCGACCAGCACGCGTGTCACCGTTGCGCCGCCGAACCCTTGCTCGAGCATCCGCGCCGCCTCGCGCGCCGCCTCCTCGGGCGAGTGGACGAGCGCGACGCCGCCGCCCTTGCCCCGCCCACCCATCTGGACCTGGACCTTGACGGCGACGTGCCCCCCGAGGCGTTCGGCCGCCTCGGCGGCCTCATCCGGTGTCGTCGCGACGGTTCGTTCGGCGAGCGGGATGCCGGCCCGGCCGAACAGGTCCTTGCCTTGATGCTCGTAGAGATCCACTCAAGAGGCCCGATGATCGGAGAGGCGTTCGTTGAGCCAGTCGACGATCTCGGTGGTCGAGGCTCCGGGCGTGAAGATCCGCTCGATGCCGGCCTCCTCGAGCTTGGGGATGTCGTCCCTGGGGATGATGCCGCCGCCGAACACCAGCACATCGCCCGCGCCCTTGTCGCGCAGGAGCCTGACGACCTTCGGGAACAGCGTCATGTGCGCTCCGGAGTGGCAGGACAGACCGACCGCGTCGGCGTCCTCCTGGATCGTGGTCTCGGCGATCTGCTCGGGCGTCTGGTGCAGGCCCGTGTAGATGACCTCGAACCCCGCGTCGCGCAGGCTCCGAGCGATCACCTTGACCCCGCGGTCGTGACCGTCGAGGCCGGGTTTCGCGACGATGATCCGGTGCTTGCCGGGCATGCGCCGGCCAGTCTAGCGAAGCGGCCTCGATGACCCGCTTGGGACCGTGAAGGACCTCATCGCCGGCTCGGGGATCTTAGTCGAGGACCGCCCCGCTTCCGGGTGTGGCATCCTGCGTCCCTTGCCACCCTCGGAACGCCGGATACCGTCGACGTGGCCCCTGATGCGCGATATACAGGTGGCAACCAGGGACCGGGGCGCGAACATGGGAAGACGGATGCAGCGACGCACCGCGATCGTCGCCGACCGTCGGCCGCTCGAACGTGGGCTCGCCCGATTCCTCCTCGAGGAGCGGGGACTCCTCGTCGTCGGGGAGGCGGCGACGATGGCGGATGTCCTCCTTCAGGTCCAGCAGCTGAAGCCCGACCTCTTGGTCCTGCACGAGAAGTTGGCCCTCGATCACGATCCCACGGTGGTCGCCCAGGTCCGCCGCATCTCCCCACGGACGAGCCTCGTTCTCCTCGCCGCGAGCCCGAAAACTCTCCAACCCGAGCTGATCCTGTTGACCGACGCCGTGGTGGAAGATGGTCCAGGCCTCACGGAACTGGGGGTCGCGGTCGCGGGCCCTTCCCCCGAGATCGATGCGGCTTCGGGATCGGAGCCGGTCGACGCGGGAGCCATCGCCGTCGTTCCGCCGCCGCGAAGTGCCGGCAGTCGATGGGCGGACCGCGTTCAGGGCCTCGCCGTCGCCTCGATCATCGCCCTCGCACTCCTGATCGCTCGCGACATGACAACACCGACACTCGTGCCGACGGTCGTGGGGCGCGCGCACCTGGTGGCGGCCTGGGACTCGCTCGACGACCTCAAGACGGCGCTCGTCGACGCGAAACCCGAGCAGATCGCGGAGATCGCCTCGGCATTGATCGACGATCGAGCCGCCGCCGAGGCGGCCGGGATCAGCGTGACGACCTTCGACCAGGCGCTCGTGGAGACGTTGGTGGCGGTGTGGCCGACTCTCCCACCCCAAACGCAGGACCTTCTCATCGCACTGTTCGGGGATATCATCGGTGACGACGACGTTTCGTTGCCCCCGCCGCTCCCCTCGCCGGCGGCGGAACCCCCACCGAGCCCATCTCCCGAGCCGGAGCCGAGCCCGGAACCGTCGGAGGCACCCGCGCTCGAGCAGGCATCGGTCCCGCCGCCATCGGAAACCCCGAGCCCGCCGCC
>CBRGMI010000265.1:0-2951 GCA_967797495.1 uncultured bacterium | reverse complement strand
ACCTCGCGGTTCCCGGGCTTCGTCAACTCGTACAACATCGAACAGATCCTCATCCTCGCGCTCCCCCTGATCGTTGCCGCGATGGCTCAGACCCACGCGATCCTGGTCGGGTATCTCGATCTTTCGGTCGGCGGCATGATCGGCCTCGGGGTCGTCATCGCCTCGTTCCTGATCGGCGATGGGGCTTCCTTCCCGCAGATCCTGTTCGGGATCGTCGTCATCCTGATCTGCGGCGTCGCCCTGGGCCTGGTCAACGCCGGCCTGATCCGGGGACTCAAGATCCCCTCGATCATCGCCACGCTCGCCACGTTGAGCATCCTGGACGGGATCTCGCTGACGATGCGACCGACGGCGCAGGGCGTCATCAACCCCGGGCTGGTGTCGGTGCTCACGGCGAGCATCGGGCCGATCCCGGTGGCGTTCATCGTCATCCTCGTAGGGGCGGGACTCGCCGATCTCTGGCTCCATGCCTCCGGATCGGGGCTGGCGCTGAGGGCCGTCGGGTTCGACGAGCGGTCGGCCAAACGCGGGGGGGTCAGCACCACCTGGCTCCGGGTTCGGGCGCTCGTCCTGTCGGCCGTGCTAGCGGCCGTGGCCGCCTTCTTCGTCATGGCCCGGTCCCCGATCGGGAACGCGACGATCGGTTCCACCTTCGCGCTGAACAGCATCACCGCCGCCGTCCTGGGTGGCGCCGCGCTCGCAGGCGGCCGGGCCACGTTCCTCGGGAGCACGGTGGCGGCGCTCCTTCTCGCGCTCATCATCACCGTCCTGCCCTTCCTCGGTCTGTCACCCGACGACGGGCCGCTGATCATCGGCGTCCTGGTGCTGCTCGGGATCGTCCTGTTCCAGCTGGGCGACCTGAAGGAGCTCGTCAAGCGGAACTACAAGCGGGCCCGGCGCTTGGTCACGAAGAACCGGCCACCGAAGGCCCCCGAGCTCCCGGCCTTCTACCCGAGTGGCCCCGACTTCCGCGTGGCGCCGGCGGGCAGGACGCTGATCCGTGGCGGGACTGTGCTCAGCATGGATCCTCGGCTCGGCGACCTGCCCACGGGAGACGTGTTGATCGACGGCGAGAGGATCCTCGCCGTCGGTCCGGACCTGTCGAACGGCGAGGTCGAGATCATCGACGCCCGAGGGATGATCGTCATGCCGGGGTTCGTCGACAGCCACCGGCACATCTGGGAGGGGCTGCTCCGCAACATCGGGACCGACGTACCCCTGGAGGGCAGGACGAGCTACATCTCGTTCGTCCTGCACAAGCTGGCGCCCGCGTTCCGACCCGAAGACGCGTACGTCGGCAACCTGGTCTCGGCCCTGGGCGCGATCGACGCCGGGATCACCACGCTGCTCGACTGGTCCCACATCCAGGACTCGCCCGCCCACACCGACGCGGTGATCCAGGCGCTGAACGACTCGGGGCTGCGGGCGGTGTTCGCGTACGGGTTCCCCTGGTGGGGGAAGTGGGAGGAACGGCAACCGAGCTGGTTCGTCCGCGCCGCGACCGAGTACTTCTCGAGCAAGGACCAGAAGCTCACCCTCGCGCTCGCGGCGCCGGGCCCGGAGTTCACCGACTTCGAGGTGACGCGCGATCACTGGAAGCTGGCGCGAGAGACCGATGCGCGCATCACGACCCACGTCGGTGTCGGGAGCTACGGTCAGGACGGGAAGGTCCAGGAGTTCGGGGAGGCGGGTCTTCTGGGTCCCGACACCACCTACATCCACTGCACAACGCTGAACGACACCGAGATCCAGATGATCGTCGACACCGGCGGCACGGTCTCGCTCGCGTCGCCGGTCGAGATGATGATGGGTCACGGGATGCCGCCGATCCAGAAGTTCCTCGACCGGGGACTGCGGCCCAGCCTCAGCGTGGACGTCGAGACCAACGTGCCCGCGGACATGTTCAACCAGATGCGCTCGGTGATGGGGCTGCAGCGGGCGATCGCCTCCGCCGAAGGCAAGACGGCGGTGTCACCACGCGAGGTCCTGGCCTACGCCACGGTCGAAGGAGCACGGGCCAACGGCCTGGACTCGAAGGTGGGGACGCTGACGCCGGGAAAGCAGGCGGACCTGATCATGCTCCGCACCGACAGGATGAACGTCACCCCGCTCAACGACCCCGTGACCGCGGTCGTCGCCGGGATGGACACGGGCAACGTCGACACGGTCCTGATCGCCGGTCGGGTGATGAAGCGCCATGGCGAGTTGCTTCACGTCGACTGGCCGGCGGTGCGACGCAAGGCCGCGGAATCCAGGGACTTCGTGGTGAACAGGTCGGGCTTCAAGCTCCCGGGGATCTGACGATGGACAGGGACACGATGGCCGGCGAGCTCGCGGACCTCGGCGCGCGCCTGCGGGAGGAGCGGGAGCGGGCCCGGATCAGCCAGCGGGAGCTGGCGCGGCGGCTCGGCGTGTCGGCGAGCCTGATCTCACAGATCGAGTCCGGGCAGTCCAAGCCCTCCGTCAGCACGCTCTACGGCATCGTGACCGAGCTCGGCGTCTCGCTGGACGACGTCTTCCGGGTCCACGAGGACGAGCTGACGGAGGCAACGGCCGTGGGCGCCGAGTCCCAGGACGCCGCCGGAGGGCCCGTGGTGCACCCGGCCGAGCGTCACGTGGTCGAGCTCGACTCCGGCGTGATCTGGGAGCGGCTGACGAGCCATCAGCACGAGGACGTCGACTTCCTCCACGTGATCTACGACGTCGGCGGGTCATCCGCCCCCGACGAACGACTCATGCGTCACTCCGGGCGCGAGTACGGCTACGTGCTCTCGGGGCGCCTGGGCGTCCAGCTCGGGTTCGAACGCCACGAACTCGGACCCGGAGACTCGATCGCGTTCGATTCGACGACCCCCCACCGGCTCTGGAACCTCGGCGACGAAGCCGTGCACGGGGTCTGGTTCGTGGTCGGACGATCGGGATGACCACGTGCGGGGCGGGAGGGCCGGGAT
>CBRGMI010000264.1:0-2965 GCA_967797495.1 uncultured bacterium | reverse complement strand
GCCAGGATGGCCCGCGCCTCGTCGATCTGTCCCTGCATCGCGAGCAGGATTCCCTGGCCGACGTGGCCCGGATTCGGGCGAGGCTCCGGCGAAGCCGGCTGAATGGAATCCAGCAGACGAAGTCCCTCGGACGCCGGGATCGGACCGAACGTGATCGCGACGTGGAGCATGTCGATCACGAGCTCCTCTTCCCAGTGGCTGTCGGCCCGTCGCGCATGCAGGAGCGCCTCCTCGAGGTCGCGCTGCATCTCGGCCCACCGCCCGACCATCCACGACGCGTTGGCGCGGAGCTTCCACGCCCGGGCCAAGCCGAGCTCGTCGTGCGAACGCTCGAGAACCGGGATGAGCTCGTCGGCCACTCGACGTGCATCGTGCTCCACCCCTTCGGGGTCGATCCCGGTCCGCATCTCGACGAGGGCGATCCTGCACCTGGCGGCGACGCGCTCGTCGCCGGTCCCCTCGGCTCGATCGACGGCCTCCTGCAGCAGCGTCCTGGCGTCCTCGAAGGCACCGTTCTCCACGAGCGCGCCGCCCGCCTCGTACAGGAGCATCGGGCGTTCCGGGTCGTCGGGCGGGAGGAGCTCCGCCGCGCGGCCGAGGAGCCGTCCGGCGCCCGCGTCCCCCCGTGCGAGCGCACGTCGGCCGGCGGCGGCGAGGTGCGCGGCCGCCCGGCGTGCGAGCGCGGCGTCGGTCTCGCCGGCGGGCCCGAGCGCCGAGCGATACCGAATCGCTTGTTCGAGGTGGTAACCGAGGATCTCCTCCTGTTCCTCGATGCGCTCGCCGGCGATCCGCTCGAGCCAATCGGCGAACCGCTCGTGTAGCCGGGCCCGCTGCTCCTTCGGCATCGCCTCGTACGCCTCGTCGCGGATCAACAGGTGCCGGAAGCGGAACGCCTCCTCGCCGGGCAGCGTGCTGCGCTCGGGACGGATCAGCTCCTTGCGCACGAGGGCCATCAGCGTCGCACGGAGCCCGCCGCGCTCCTCAGGCGGGGTGAGCTGCTCGACCGCACCGAGGAAGAAGACCTTCCCGATCACCGAGGCTCGCTCGGCGACGGCGCGCTCGTCCGGCGGCAGCCGGTCGAGACGGGAGGCCAGGATCGACCGGATCGTCGGCGGGATGGCCAGGCGTGAGAGGTCCTCGGAGGCGACCCAGTGGCCGTTCGAGCGCACCAGCGTGCCCTCGTCCACCAACATGCGGAGCAGCTCCTCGACGAACAAGGGGTTGCCTTCGGCCGCCGCGAGGATCCGTTCGCTCACGCCGGTCTCGAGTTCGACGTGCCCGAGCAGGTTCCCCATCAGTGCCCGGCACTCCCGATCGGGCAGGGGCTCGAGCGCCGTCGTGGTCGCGTTCCATTTCCCGCCGCCCCAGGACGGCCGCTGATCGAGGAGCTCGGGGCGAGACAGGCACAGGAGCAGGATCGGCACGTCGCGCGACCAATCCGCGATGTGTTCCACGAGGTCCAGGAAGGTCGGCTCCCCCCAATGGATGTCGTCGAACACGAGCAGGAGCGGACCCGCTCGGGCGACGGCTTCGACCAGCCGCCGGATCGCCCAGAACGTCTCGTCGGGCGCTGCGGTTTCGGCGACACCGAGCAGCTGTGCGAGCCTTTCGCACGCGAGCTGCTGGTGGTCGTCGCCCTCCAGGACGGCACAGACCTTGGCATCGACCAGGCTCGGGTCGTCGAAGTCGGCGAGGCCCGCGGCCTGCTTCACGACCTCGATCACGGGGAAGTAGGTGATCCCGTCGCCGTAGGGCAGGCATCGGCCCCGGAGGACCGTGGCTCGGTCGCCCAGGCGATCGACCATCTCCTGTTCGAGGCGGGACTTGCCCACCCCGGGAGTCCCCAGGACCGTGAAGAGATGGCACGCGCGATCCGCCTCCGCCTGCTCGAACGTCCGCAGCAGCAGGTCGAGCTGGCGCTCGCGCCCCACCATCGGAGAGTCCAACCGGCGACCCACGCCCACAGCGCCGGGCGTCACGTCGACGAGCCGATAGGCGTGGACCGGCTCCGCCTTGCCCTTCACCTCGAGCGGCGGCACGGGTTCGACCGTCACGGCGTCACGCACCAGCTCGTAGGTCGGCGGTCCGATCAGGATCTCGCCGGGCGCCGCGTGTTGCTCGAGCCGAGCGGCGGTGTTCACGGCATCCCCCGTGACCATGGCGTGCCCGCCGGAGGGGTCGCCGGCGACGACCTCACCGGTCTGGACCCCGATCCGCGCCTGGAGGGTCGTCTCGTGGTCGCGTTCGAGCTCCTCGTTCAGCGGAGCGAGCGCCGCTCGCATCTCGTCCGCGGCTCGGACCGCGCGGAGCGCGTCGTCCTCGTGCAGGACCGGGATCCCGAACACGGCCATCACGGCGTCGCCGATGAATTTCTCCACCGTGCCGCCGTGCCGCTCGAGCACGCCCTGCATCTCGGCGAAGTACCGAGACAGCACCTTGCGCATCGACTCGGGGTCGAGCCGTTCGCCCAGCGCGGTCGACCCGGTGACGTCGCAGAACACGACCGTGACCGTCTTGCGCACCTCGCGCGTAGCGGCGGGCGCGTCGAGCTTCGAGCCGCACTCGGAGCAGAACTTCGCGCCCTCGGCGTTCCCGTGCCCGCAGTTCGGACAGACGGCCACGGGCGAAGTCTAGGCGCGGCGGTAGGGTCGGGGCAGGATGCACGAGCCGATCCGGATCGGACACATCGAAGTCTCGGTCGTCTGCGAGGGCTACGCGCCGTTCGAGCTCTCCGCCGACCGGTCTGGTGCTGGTCGATGCCGGCGTGAGCCCATTCACGCCCGTCAGTCCATGGGCCGAGCACACCCCCCTCGAGGAGGCGCTCGCGCAGGCGGAAGTGGACGCCGCGGACGTGCGGCTGGTCGTCCACACGCACCTCCACGCCGATCACGCGGGTGGCTCCGTCGTGGAGGTGAGCCCCGCTACCCGAACGCCGTGCACGTGTCCATCCGGCGGACTGGTCGCG
>CBRGMI010000263.1:0-2974 GCA_967797495.1 uncultured bacterium | reverse complement strand
GTGGATGGTCGTGATCGACCCGTCGTGGCCGGTGTTCATGGCCTGCATCATGTCCAGCGCCTCGCCGCCACGGACCTCGCCGACCACGATCCTGTCCGGGCGCATACGCAGGGCGTTGCGGACCAGGTCACGGATCGTGACCTCGCCGCGGCCCTCGATGTTCGGCGGGCGGTACTCGAGGCGAACGACGTGTGGCTGCTGGAGCCGGAGCTCCGCCGAGTCCTCGATCGTGAGGATGCGCTCCTCGTCGGGCAGCAACGACGACAGCACGTTCAGCGTCGTCGTCTTCCCCGCGCCCGTCCCCCCGGAGACCAGGATGTTCAGGCGCCCGCGGACGCAGGCGTCGAGGAGGTCCACGGTCTGCCTGGTGAGGGTCCCGAACGAGATCAGGTCATCGGCCCCGTACGGGTCGGCGGAGAACTTCCGGATGGTCAGGCAGGCCCCGTCGATCGCGAGCGGTGGGATGATCGCGTTCACGCGCGAGCCGTCGGGCAGGCGCGCGTCCACGTACGGCGACGTCTCGTCGACCCGGCGGCCGACCCTGGCCACGATCTTGTCGATGATCTGGCGGAGCTGAGCGTCGTCGTGGAACTTGGCGCCGGTCCAGTAGATCTTGCCGGCGCGCTCGACGTAGATGGAGTCCCAGGCGTTCACCATGATCTCGGTGACGTCTGGGTCGCGGGCGAACGGCTCGAGCGGACCCAAGCCAAGGACGCTGTCCCCGATCTGACGAACGATGACGAGCTTCTCCTGTGCGGAGAGGGCGGACTCCTCCTCGTCCAACAGCTCTCGAAGGTGCTGTTGGACGAGGCCCTCCAGCTGGCTGTCGGAGAGCGCGGCGTCGTAAAGCCGGGGCCCGAGCGTCTCCACGAGGCGCGCCTGGATCCGGTTCCGCGTCTCGGCGATCCGGGTCTGCGCGACCTTGTCGTTCGGTGTTGCGTTGGCGAGTCGATCTGCGAGCGACATGTCGTTGTCCTCCTACCGCTTGAAGAGGCGGCGCTTCCCGACCGAGGGCATCGGCGTGAGCTCGCCGCCCTCCTCGGCCGAGGGCGCACCGATGAACCGTGAGGCGAACCGGTAGATGCTGTCGGCGACCTCGGAGTCTGGTTCCTCCAGAACAACGGGCCGTCCCTTGTTCAGGCAGGTCGGCACGAGCCGGCTCGACGGGATCAGGGTGTCAACCTGGAGCTTCATGACCCGCTCCACGTCCTTGGGGTCGAGGCCGACCCGGCTGTCGGCTCGATTCAGGACGACCCGGAACCGTTCGCGTGGCACACCGATCGTGAGCAGGGTGTCGAGCGCCTTCGAGAGGTGCTTGACCCCCACGACGTCGAGCATCGTCACGAGGCAGATGGCGTCCGAAAGGTCGAAACAGGCAAGGGCGAGGTCCGTGTAGGCCGCCGAGGCGTCGACCACGACGAACGCGAAGTTCTCGCGCAGCGTCCGCAGGTACTTGCCGACGGCCTCTCCGCCCGGCGGTGGCGCGGAGGGATCCGGCACCGCACCGAAGCCCCACAGGTGCTCCTCGAACTTCGTGCCGTTCGCGAACACGACCTCGCGGTCGACCTTCTCACCGAGGGCGAGCAGGTCGGTCATCTCCTTCGCGGGTTCGCGCCCGAAGTACGAGAAGACGTCCCCCATGTTGACGTCGAGATCCGCCACCGCGGTCTCCTGCTTCGAGATGGTGGCGAGCGCGGCGGCCAGGTTCGTGGTCAGGAAGGTCTTCCCCACGCCGCCCTTGGAGGCGAACACCGAGATGATCGAGCCTCGATGCTTGGTCGTGGCGGCCTTCTGTCCCCTCACGTGGCTGACGTTCTCCGACCACAGGATGGCCCGCTCCACCGCATCCCGGAGCTCCTCGGCTCCGCGGGTCAGGTCCACCACGTCCCGGATCCCGGCGCGCATGGCGGCGGGAAGCAGCCCGTTCCAGGACTTGTCCCGGACGACGATGACCGCGGTCATCGGGGCGACCCGGCCCACGAACTCGGCCAGGCCGAGCGCGTCCGGCTCCCGCACCTCGGGGGACACGACCAGGACGTGGGAGGCGTGATCGCTGTCCACGAGGATCTCCTCGGCCGCGACGACGCTCTGCACCCAGCCGACCGCGTCGTCCTCGACCTCCAGCGACCGAGCGAGCGCCGCCCGGAAGGACTGAGGCGTCCCCACCGCGATGACTTGTTGCTGGATCACCCAATTACCTCGGCGAACGTGACCTCAGGCAGCTTCTCGCCCGTCTCGTCCGGAGGCAGCAGGCCCATCCAGACGCGACCGGCCTCCATGGTGAAGACGAACTTCTGCGCGTCCTCCGGAGTGAGCGCAAACGTCACGGACACCGCTCCAACTCCGGCGGGCTGCGCCCCCTCCTCGTCGCCCCCGACGACGCTGGTGGAGACCGGCCTGTACACCGCAAGCACCTCGACCGTCGGCACCAGGACGGTGGTCATGGTCGGGAGCTTCTCCCCAGTCTTGATGTCGCTGAAGTCCGAGTAGGTGCCGTAGAGCGTCACGTGGTCGCCCGCGGCGAGAACTCCCGCGACCGCCCGGGAAGCATCCAGCGACACGTTGAGCGCCTGCATGCCCTCCGGGATGCCCACCGCGCCACCCGGCACGTTTCCTGAGATGCGGGCGACCGGGATCTGCTCGCCGGCCAGGATGGCCACGCTGTTGCTCTTGCCGGCCAGCTGGTCGACCGAGGTGACGGCGCCGTCGACGACGACGCTCTCCGGGACCTCGATGATCCTGAACTGGTCGTCCTTGATCAACTGGTCCATGTCGGTCCTGGCCGCGACGTCCACCTTGGAGACGACGACCTGAACCTCCGTCCCGGTCCCCTGCCCTTCCTTGGCGCCGCGGGTGTACATGAACACCCCTGCGGTGGCCAGCGTCGCCAGGATCAACGCCAGGAACACGACGAGCCCTCTACCCTTCATGACAGATCCCCCTATGTCTTGTCGCTCAGGTCTTTTCGGCCGCC
>CBRGMI010000262.1:0-3023 GCA_967797495.1 uncultured bacterium | reverse complement strand
TGCTCATGATCCGCTCGATGGTGCGGACCTTCCTGGTCCCCCGCGCGCTCCAGGCCCATCTGTCCCGAGCCGTCTTCGTGACGGTCCGCCGCGTGTTCCGACTGCGGGCGAGGGAGCGCCACGACTACGCGATGCGCGACCGGGTGATGGCGCTCTACGCGCCGGTCGCGCTGCTCGTCCTGCTGGCCGTCTGGTTCGCGGTCCTGCTGGCCGGCTTCTCGTCGATGTTCTTCGCGCTCGGCGAGGTGAGCCCGTTCGAGGCGTTCACGCTGGCCGGGTCGTCGATGCTGACCCTGGGCTTCGCGAGGCCCCCCGACGACGCCGGCGTCGCCCTCTCCTTCACGGCCGCCGGGCTCGGCCTGGTGCTCCTCGCGCTGTTCATCACCTACCTCCCGAGCCTGTACGGGGCCTTCCAGCGACGCGAGCGCGGCGTGGCCAAGCTCGAGGTTCGGGGCGGGCAGCCGCCGAGCGGCGTCTACCTGATCGAGCTTGCCTGGGCCGTGGGGCGGCTGGAGAACCTCCGCGCGCTCTGGGCCGAGTGGGAGGACTGGTTCACCGACGTGGACGAGACCCACAGCTCGTTCCCGGCGCTCGTGTTCTTCCGCTCCACGCATCCCGATCAGTCGTGGATCACCGCCGCCGGTGCGATCCTGGACGGGGCGGCCCTGTTCGTCTCGACGGTCGATACACCTCGTCAGCCCGAACCCGAGTTCATGATCCGGTCGGGGTACCTGTGTCTCCGACACCTCGCCGAGTTCTTCAACATCCCGATCGACCACGATCCCAGGCCCGACGACCCGATCTCGATCACGCGGGAGGAGTTCGAGGCCGCGGCCGAGCGCCTGGCGGCCTCCGGCGTTCCCCTGCGACCGGACCGGGATCGGAGCTGGCGGGACTTCGCCGGCTGGCGCGTGAACTACGACGCGGCGCTGATCGCGCTCGCGAAGCTCTCGATGGCGCCGCGCGCGCCATGGTCCTCCGACCGGTACGAGGACGTGCACTTCGTGCCGCCCGCCCTCCCCTGGCTCCGACGGTCCGGGACGGGGACCCGCGGGTAGAATGCCCGCTCCGTGCCAGGGGGGCTCCGCCCGATGACCGAGGCGACGTTCGTGACGTCCATGGGTTCGTTCACCGCCCGACTGATGCCCGAGCACGCGCCGAAGACCGTCGCCAACTTCGTGGAGCTCGCGCAGGGATCGAAGGGATGGACCGATCCGCGCGACGGGAGCCACGCGACCGACCCGCTCTACGCGGGGACGATCTTCCACCGCGTGATCGGCGACTTCATGATCCAGGGGGGCGACCCGACCGGAACGGGCACCGGAGGCCCCGGCTACACGTTCGAGGACGAGACCCCACCCGCCGGGCCGCGGTTCGACCGTCCGGGGCTCCTCGCGATGGCCAACGCCGGACCGAACTCCAACGGCTGCCAGTTCTTCGTGACCGTCGCCGCCGCCGATTGGTTGTCCGGCAAGCACACGATCTTCGGAGAGGTCACCGACGGCTACGACGTGGTCGAGGCGATCTCTCGGACCCCCACGAAGGGCCAGGACCGGCCGGTCACGGACGTCGTCCTGGAGCGCGTCGACATCTCCGACTGACCCGGGGAACCGCGAGCCGCCGGCCACGGTCTCCTGACACATGGCGGTTCACGACGTCCGGGAGGACGAACGATCACTCCTACGTGCGGCGTTCGAGCGCGACGGGTACGTGCTCATCGAGGGCGCCCTCTCGGCGGACGAGATCGGACGACTCACCGCCGCCGTCGATCGGGTCCGCGGAGCCGAACGCGGGGAAGAAGACGGACCTCTGCACCTCCTGGCGTTCTGCGGCCGGGAGGACGCGTTCCTCGAGCTGCTGGACCACCCGCGGACGATGCCGCTCATCGTCGACACCTTGGGATCGAACGTCTTCATGTACCACTGCCATCTGGACGTCCATCCGCCGGAGACGCCGGGCCTCGCGCGGCCCTGGATGTGGCATCAGGACGGCGGCATCGTGAACCGAGACCTCGAGGGCTCGCCGCGCCCCCGGTTGTCCGTCAAGGTCGCCTATTTCCTCACCGACGTCTCCGAGCCGGGCATGGGGAACCTCGTGGTCCTGCCCGGCTCCCATCTCGCGAACGCGATCGCCCGCCCGCCCCACGACGACAACGATCTCCCCGGCTCGCTCCCCGTGCTCGCGCGCCCGGGCGACGCGGTGGTGCTCGATCGGCGTGTGTGGCACATGCGGAGCCCGAACCTCTCCGGGCGCACGCGCAAGGCGCTGTTCTACGCCTACACGTTCCGGTGGATCCGCGCCCGGGACGACCTCGACATCCGGGCCGACCTGCTTCCGCTGATCACGCCCGTTCGGGCACAGCTGCTCGGGTACGGCGGCTCGTCGATCGATTTCTGGATGCCCGATCGGCTCGAGCTCCCCGTTCGGGCCGCCTTCGAACGCTGACCGCGGGTCGACCCTCCGATCCGATCGATCACACGGGGATCGGCTGCCAATGGGGCGAGAGGTCCGGTCCGGCCTCCTGCGTGAGTCTCATCGGAGCGGTCCCGTCGGCGTTCATGACCCAGATGTCGAGGTTGCCCTGGCCGACATCGAACGCCGTGAACGCGATCCGCGTGCCGTCGGGCGACCAGGTCGGATCGAACTCCTGCTGCGCCGTCGAAGGGGTGAGGTTCACCTCGGCCCGCGTCGCGACGTCGATGGTGAACAGGTCGGAGGTGCCGTTCTCGCAGCAGCGTTCGAACACCAGCCTCGTGCCGTCCGGCGACCACGACGGGTTCGCGTCGATGAACGAGTTGGTCGTGAGGCGCACGACGCCGGTCCCACCCGCGGACATCAGGTAGAGCTCGGGGAACCCGCCGGCGCGGTTGGAGACGAACGCGATGCGGCTCCCGTCGGGCGACCACACCGGCGCCCGGTCGGCCGAGCCGGCGGCCTGGGTCGTCAGCTGGTCGAGCCCGGAACCGTCGGCGTTGGCGACGAAGATCCGGAACGGCTCGCCCGGCCCCGTGCGCGCCGCGTAG
>CBRGMI010000261.1:0-3024 GCA_967797495.1 uncultured bacterium | reverse complement strand
TCGGCCTCGACCTCCGGCTCCGGGTCCGGGTCCGTCGAGGCCTTCGCCTGGGCGGGCGCCTTCGACGCGGGCATCTCGGCGGGCTCGTTCGCGGCGTGCTCCGCCTGCGCCTCGGCCGGCGAGCCCTCGACGACGTCGAGCGCGCTCTCGGTCATCACCAGGTGGTCCGCGGCGATCACCTCGTAGACGCCGAGGCTCCGCGCGTAGGCGACCCGGACGCCACGGATGTTGCGGAACGACTTCTCCACCGCGCCCGAATCGCTGGGCAACGGCAGCACGAGCAGGACCTTGCCCCCGAGCTCGAGCGTGTCGAGCACCTCGGCAGCGGTCTTGGTCTTCGGCTCGTCGAACGCGAGATCCTGCACGACCGAGAGCTTCCCGCTCGTCAGCGCGTCGGTGAGCGCCGAGCGCAGGGCACCCCGCTTCATCTTCTTGTTCACGCGCATCTCGTGGTCGCGCGGGTGGGGGCCGTGCACGACGCCGCCGCCCGTCCACTGCGGAGAGCGGTTCGAGCCCTGCCGGGCCCGGCCCGTCCCCTTCTGGCGCCAGGGCTTGCGACCGCCGCCCGAGACCTCGCCCCGGGTCTTGGTCGAATGCGTGCCGCGGCGGATCGAGGCGAAACCCGCGAGCACCACCTGGTGCATCAGGGGCACGCTCACCTTGGCCTCGAACACCTCGGGCGCGAGATCGCGGGTGCCGACCTTCTTGCCGGCGACGGAGACCACGTCGACCTTCGGCATCAGCGGCCGCCCTTCGCGGCGGGAGCCTTCACGGCCGAGCGGACCATCACCAGGCCGCCCTCGGCACCGGGGATCGCGCCCCGCAGGAGTAGCAGGTTGCGTTCGGCGTCCGCGCGGACGACCTCGAGATTGAGCACGGTGACGCGCTCGTTGCCCATCTGTCCCGCCATCCGCATCCCCTTGAACACGCGCGAGGGAGTCGCGCACGCCCCGATCGCGCCCGGCGAGCGGTGCTTGCGCTCGGTACCGTGACTGCTCGACAGGCCGCTGAACCCGTGCCGCTTCATCACGCCGGCGAACCCCTTACCCTTGGAGACGCCGACGACGTCGGCGAGCTCGCCGGCCTCGAACACGTCGGCCCGCAGCTCCTGCCCCGGCTCGTACGACCCGGCGTCATCCGTGCGGATCTCGACGACGTGCCGGCCGATCTGGCCGCCGTGCTTGTCGAAATGACCCTGCTCGGGCTTGTTCAGCTCGTTCGGGCGCGTGGCGCCGAACGCCAGCTGGACCGCCGAGTATCCGTCCTTCTCCTCGGTCTTGACCTGCGCGACGAAGCACGGCCCGGCCTTGATGACCGTGACCGGGATCGCGCGCGTGTCGTCGAAGATCTGGGTCATGCCCAGCTTCGTCCCGAGGATGCCCTTGATCTCTGCCATGTCCCTACAACTTGATCTCGATGTCGACGCCGGCCGACAGGTTCAGGCGCTGGAGCTCCTGGACCGTCTTCGACGTGGCGTCGACGATGTCGATGAGCCGCTTGTGCGTGAGCATCTGGAAGTGCTCGCGGCTGTCCTTGTATTTGTGCGGGGAGCGGATCACGGTGTAGATCGACCGCTCGGTCGGCAGCGGCACGGGCCCAACGACCTTGGCGCCGGTCCGGGTCACGTGCTCGACGATCTCGCGGGCCGCGACGTCCAGCATCCGGTGGTCGTAGGCGCGGAGCTTGATGCGGATCCTGGGTCCGGCCACTGCGTCGCTTCCCCTCTTCCCGTCTCGGTCCGCTACTTGATGATCTTGGTGACGCGTCCGGCGCCCACGGTTCGCCCGCCCTCGCGGATCGCGAAGCGGAGGCCCTCCTCCATGGCGATCGGCGCGCCGAGACTGACGGTCATCTCGATGTTGTCGCCGGGCATGACCATCTCGACCCCCTCGGGCAGGTTCGCCGAGCCGGTCACGTCGGTCGTGCGGAAGTAGAACTGCGGGCGGTAGCCGGTGAAGAACGGCGTGTGACGGCCGCCCTCGTCCTTGGAGAGCACGTAGACCTGGGACGTGAAATCTGTGTGCGGCGTGACCGAACCCGGCTTGGCGAGCACCTGACCGCGCGCGACCTCGTCCTTGTCGACCCCGCGGAGCAGCACCCCGACGTTGTCGCCGGCCTGCACCTCGTCCAGGAGCTTGCGGAACATCTCCAGGTCGGTCGCCGTCGTCTTTCGCGTGTCCTTGATGCCGACGATCTCGACCTCCCCCATCTTCTTGAGGACGCCCTGCTCGACGCGGCCGGTCACCACGGTGCCGCGGCCGGTGATCGAGAACACGTCCTCGATCGCCATGAGGAAGGGCTTGTCCACGTCGCGCACCGGCTCGGGCACGTAGGAGTCCACGGCCTGGAGCAGCTCGTCGATCTTGGTCATGGCCTCCTCGTCGCCCTCGAGCGCCTTCAGCGCCGACACCTGGATCACGGGCGTGTCGTCGCCGGGGTACTCGTAGGACGACAGGAGCTCGCGCACCTCGAGCTCGACCAGGTCGAGCAGCTCGGCGTCGTCGACCATGTCGACCTTGTTCAACGCGACCACGATGTACGGCACGCCCACCTGGCGCGCGAGCAGCACGTGCTCGCGGGTCTGCGGCATCGGGCCGTCGGCCGCGGACACGACCAGGATCGCGCCGTCGACCTGGGCGGCGCCCGTGATCATGTTCTTGATGTAGTCGGCGTGGCCCGGCATGTCGACGTGCGCGTAGTGACGCGTGTCGGTCTCGTACTCCACGTGCGCGATCGCGATCGTGATGCCGCGCTCGCGCTCCTCCGGAGCCTTGTCGATCTCGTCGAACGGCGTGAACTCGGCGAGGCCCTTCTCGGCCTGGCGCTTGGTGATCGCCGCGGTCAAGGTCGTCTTGCCGTGGTCGATGTGGCCCATCGTCCCGATGTTCACGTGCGGCTTCGTGCGCTCGAACTTCTTCTTCCCCATGTCCTCTTCTCCTCGTCTGCCTCGTCCCGGGCTTGGGTCCTGTGGTCCGAGGTCCTACTCGCCCCGGACGCGGGCAACGATCTCCTTGGAGATGTTGG
>CBRGMI010000260.1:0-3044 GCA_967797495.1 uncultured bacterium | reverse complement strand
GGGCTGCCCGACGGCGTGTTCAACGTCGTCCAGGGCGACAAGGTGGCGGTGGACGGGATCCTCGAGCACCCGGACATCCGCGCGGTGAGCTTCGTCGGCTCGACCCCGATCGCTCGGTACATCTACACGAACGGCACGGCGAACGGGAAGCGCGTGCAGGCGCTCGGCGGCGCGAAGAACCACATGATCGTCCTGCCGGACGCCGACGTGGACATGGTGGCCGACGCGGCGGTCTCGGCCGGGTACGGCTCGGCCGGCGAGCGGTGCATGGCGATCTCGGTCCTGACGAGCGTCGGCTCGATCGCCGACACGGTGATCGACGCGATCGCCGACCGCCTGCCCAAGATCAAGGTCGGGCCGGGCCTCGATCCCGAGTCCGAGATGGGCCCGCTCATCACCCGCGCGCATCGGGACAAGGTGGCCTCGTACCTGGACAGCGGTTCGGCACAGGGGGCGCGGATCGTGGCCGACGGTCGCGACCACCCTCTCTACAAGGACAGCCCCGGGTTCTTCCTCGCGCCGTCGCTGATGGACGACGTGACGCCCGAGATGGACGCGTACAAGGACGAGATCTTCGGCCCGGTGCTCTCGGTGACGCGGGCGGAGACGTACGACCAGGCCGTCGACCTGGTGAACCGCAACCCGTACGGCAACGGGGTAGCGCTGTTCACGCGCGACGGTGGGGCGGCCCGCCAGTTCACGTTCGAGGTCGAGGCGGGGATGGTGGGCATCAACGTGCCGATCCCGGTGCCGGTCGCGTACTACTCGTTCGGCGGGTGGAAGAGCTCGCTGTTCGGCGACGCGCACATGTACGGGCCAGAGGGGATCCGGTTCTACACGCGCGGCAAGGTCGTCACGCAGCGCTGGCCGGACCCGGCCAAGAGCGCGGTCGACCTCGGGTTCCCGCGCACGCGCTAGATGAGCGACATGGAAGACGAACAAGCCAGCGCCCAGCGGGCGGCCCCGATGCTCTCGTACGAGGACGTCGGCGCCGCGATCGAGTGGCTCGAACGTGTCTTCGGTTTCCGAGAGCTCGAGGGGGAGCGCTACACCGACGAGGAGGGCCGTGTCACGCACGCGGAGCTCGTCCTCGACGGCGCCCTGGTGATGCTCGGGTGGCCCGGGCCGGCGTACCGGGGCCCAACCCGACACGCCGAGGAATGCGACGTGGCACGTCGCTGGCTCGAGACGCCGTACGTCGTCGACGGCGTTTGGATCCGTCTCGAGGACGTGGACGCGCACTTCGCACGCGCGCGGGCCGAGGGCGCCACGATCCTCGGCGAGTTGGTCGACCAGCCGTACGGAAGGCTCTACCGAGCGGCGGATGTCGAGGGCCACCGCTGGATGTTCATGCGCCAGGCCTCTTGAGGGCACCCGAGACTCAGATCCGATCGGTGAACGCGACCGTCCCCGCCGGTGGGCGGAGGCAGTGCTCGATGTGCATCGAGCGGTCGTAGCTGCCGGCCCGGAGCAGGGCCACCACGTCTCCCTCGCGCAGTCGGGGCAGCGGAACGTCCTCACCCCACAGGTCGTCCCCCTCGTTGATGTTGCCGGCCACCGTGACGGTGTGTTCGGCCGGAGCATCGGCGGCGCGGCACAGGACGATCGGGACCGGCTCGCCGTAGATGAAGTGTTCGGGCGCGACGTTGAACCCGGCATCCAGACCGGCGAACGTCACACCGTCGCGGACGTCGAGCGTGACGACCTCGGCGAGCAGAACGCCCGACTCCTTGACGAGGTAGTCGCCGGGCTCGCAGGCGACCCTGACGCCTAGGGGACGCAGGTGGCGGGCGAGGAGGCCGGCGAACGCCTCGACGTCGAGTGGCTGCTGCGCCGCCTCGTGGGGAACGCCGAGTCCCCCTCCCACGTTGACCTCTTCGATCGGATGGCCGGCGTCCGCGAGCCGCCCGGTCATCGACGCGGCGCGTTCGACGGCGAGCTCGAACGAGGGAAGCGCGTCCGTGAGCACTCCCCGACCGACATGCAGATGGACCGTGTCGAACGCGAGGTCGTGGTCGCGAGCGATCGCGAGGGCGTCGTCGAGCTGTTCGACCAGGATCCCGAACTTGGACGGCCGGTCGCCTCCCGTGTAGAGGTCGCCCAGCTCGGGGTTCGAGGAGGCTCCGACGCGGGGGTTGACGCGAACGCCGACCGTGGTGCCCGGCGCGCGGCGTCCCCACCGGTCGAGCTGCGAGAGCAGGTCGAGGTTCACGTGGACGCCGGTCTCGACGAGCGCGTCGACATCGGCGGCAGACAGGTTCGTCCCCGTGAAGCTGATCTCCTCCACCGACCAGCCGTGCTCGAGCGCGTGGTGAACCTCGCGGGGCGAACACGCGTCGATCCCCACGGCGCCCAGGCCGCGCACGAACGCGAGCACCTCCGGGTCCCGCTGGGCCTTCAGCGCGAGCCGGAGCCGGAACGGGATGCCGGCACGCTCGAACGCCTCGATCAGGGCCCGCGCCTGCTCCTCGATCCGAGGCAGGTCGTACGCGAAGACGGGCGTCCCGTGCTCACGGGCGACCGCCTCGGCGTCGCGGCCGGCCACGAGGAGCCGGCCGTCGCGGGCCTCGAGCCCGGGTCTGGTCCACCAGGGTGCGCCCATGTCGCGTGCCGATGCTAGCGTTCGGCCAGTGCCGAAGCGCTGCGAGTGGGTCCCGGTCGACCAGCCTCTGTATCTCGCGTACCACGACGAGGAATGGGGCGTGCCGGTCCACGACGACACGCGGCTGTTCGAGATGCTGACGCTCGAGGGCGCCCAGGCGGGGCTCTCGTGGTCGACGATCCTCAACAAGCGCGAGGGCTACCGGCTCGCCTTCTCCGGGTTCGACCCCGTGAAGGTCGCGCGGTTCACGCCCGCGAAGGTCGAACGGCTGCTACAAGACCCGGGGATCGTCCGGAACCGGTTGAAGGTCGAGTCCACAGTGAACAACGCGGCCCGCGCGCGCGAGGTCCAGCGTGAGCACGGGTCGCTCGACGCGTACCTCTGGTCGTTCGTCGGCGGCCGGCCGCTCGTGGGTCGGTTCAAGAGACTCGGCGACATCCCC
>CBRGMI010000259.1:0-3075 GCA_967797495.1 uncultured bacterium | reverse complement strand
AGAGGTCACGGAGGACGGGTGGATCGGTTTCGGCGGTTCCTGGTCTCGGATCACGCCGCCGGCTGGGCCTTCATCCTGCCCTCGGTGATCCTGATCGCCGTCTTCGGGATCATCCCGATCCTGTGGGGCCTGATCCTCTCGTTCCAGAAGGCGGGCCTGATCTCGCCGGAACGCGAGTGGGTGGGGCTCAGCAACTACGCGAAGATCGCGAGCGACCCCAAGGCGCGGCAAGCGGCCGTCAACACGATCTACTACACGTTGTTGTTCGTGCCGACGTCGATCCTGGCATCGCTGTTCATCGCGCACGCGCTGAACCGCAAGATCGCCTTCGTCCACTTCTACCGACTGGCGGTGTTCATCCCGGTCGTCACGTCCACGATCGCCACCGGGATCATGTTCCTGTGGCTGTTCGACAAGAACTACGGCCTGGCGAACTGGCTGCTCGGCAAGATCGGGCTGGGGCCGTTCGGATTCTTCGAGGATCCCAACCAGGCGATGATCGCGTTGGTCCTCATGACGGTCTGGGGCTGGCTGGGCTTCGACACGATCATCTACCTCGCCGCCCTGCAGGGCGTGCCCCAGGAGCTGATCGAGGCCGCGTCGATCGACGGCTCGAGCCGGTGGAGCACGTTCTGGCGAGTGACCTGGCCGATGCTCGGTCCGGCGACGCTGCTGCTCGTGGTGTGGTCGACGATCAGCGCGCTCCAGCTGTTCGACGAGGTGTTCTTCGTCACGCACGGCGGGCCACTCGGTCGGACGTCCGTGGTCGTCTTCTACGTCTACCGCCTGGCTTTCGAGCAGGGTCTGGGGAGCCTGTCGCTCGCCGGGTACGCGGCGGCGATCGCCTACGTGCTGTTCCTGGTGATCCTGATGCTCACGCTCGCCCAGTTCTGGCTGGGCCGGCGCGTCGTCCATTACTCGTCATGAGCGCGGTCACCGAGGCACCCGTCGAGCTCGCCCGGCCGGATCCGCGGTCCCTGCCCGGCGAGACCGGGATGGTCGAGCGCCCGCGGCGGCGCCTGCTGCCGTTCGACCCCTGGCATCTGTTCCTGCTGCCGCTCGCCGCCGTGATGCTGCTGCCGTTGCTCTGGATGGTGGTGACCTCGCTCGAGACCGAGGCGCAGACCTTCCACTTCCCACCGATCCTGTGGCCGGGCACGCCGCAGTTCGGGAACTACCTGGACGTGATCCGAGACTCGGCCTTCACGAGATGGTTCTGGAACACGACCGTCGTGACCGTCACGGTCGTAGCGAGCAACCTGGTCCTGTGCACGCTCGCGGCGTACGCGTTCGCGAGGATCCGGTTCCTGGGACGCGCGTTCATCTATTTCGTGATCCTGGCCACCTTGATGGTGCCGCTGCAGGTCGTGCTGATCCCCACCTTCCTGCTCGTGAAGGATCTCGGTCTCCTCGACCGCCTCGGCGCGCTCGTCGTGCCGAACCTGGTCAACGTGTTCGGGATCTTCCTGCTCACCCAGTTCTTCCGAACGCTCCCGATCGACCTCGAGGAGGCCGCGAGGATCGACGGCGCATCCCGGCTGTCGATCCTGCTGCGGATCGTCGTCCCGCTCTCGCTGCCGGCGCTCGCCACGCTGGCGGTGATCCAGTTCCTGTGGACCTGGAACGACTTCCTGTGGCCGCTGGTCACGATCCTGACGAACCAGGACGCGTTCACCCTGCAGCTCGGGCTCGCCACCTTCCAGGGTTCCCATCAGACCCAGTGGCACCTGGTCGCGGCCGCGAACCTCATGTCGATGGTGCCGATGATCGTGCTGTTCCTGCTCGCGCAGCGGTACTTCGTGCGCGGCATCGCCACCCAGGGACTGAAGGGCTAGCGGGATGGCCCGGGTCGCGTTCGACGAGGCCACCAAGGTGTATCCGGGCCCCGTCGTCGCGCTCGACCACCTGACCCTGGATGTCGCCGACGGAGAGTTTCTGATCCTGGTCGGCCCGTCGGGCTGCGGGAAGTCGACGGCGCTGCGGATGGTCGCCGGGCTCGAGCGGATCAGCGACGGCACGATCTCGATCGGCGACCGCGTGGTGAACGACGTCCCGCCGAAGGACCGCGACATCGCGATGGTGTTCCAGAACTACGCCCTGTACCCGCACATGACGGTGGAGAAGAACCTCGGCTTCGGCCTGCGGCGGCGACGCACGCCGCGGGAGGACGTCCGACGGCACGTCGACGAGATCAGCGAGATGCTCGGGCTCCAGGATCTGCTGCGCCGCCGGCCGGGGCAGCTCTCGGGCGGCCAGCGCCAGCGGGTGGCGATGGGGCGTGCCCTCGTCCGCGAGCCCGAGGTGTTCCTGCTGGACGAGCCGCTCTCCAACCTTGATGCCAAGCTCCGCGTCCAGATGCGGTCCGAGCTCAAGCGGCTGCACGACCGGATCGGTGTCACCACCATCTACGTCACCCACGACCAGGTCGAGGCGATCACGCTCGGGGAGCGGATCGCCGTGCTCTCCCAGGGCGTCCTCCAGCAGGTCGGCCCGCCCCAGGACGTGTATGACCACCCCGCAAACGTCTTCGTTGCCGGGTTCATCGGCTCGCCGCCGATGAACCTGTTGAAGGGCAACGCCGCGGGAGGGCGCATCGCGGTGGGCGAGGTTGAGTTCGTCGACCGGCAGGTCCCCGACGGCGAGGTCCTCGTGGGGATCCGACCGGAGGGACTGCATCCGGTCGCTGAGGGATTCGACGGGCCCGTATTCGAGGTCTCGGTCGAGGTCGTCGAACCCCTCGGCGACGAGGTGCTCGTCCACGGGTCGATCGAGGCGCGTGCCGCCGAGGAACGCCACGAGGCCGAGGAGGCAGCCCTGCTCGCCGACGGCAAGAGGGATCGAGCGACGATCACGCTCCGCCTCCCGCCCGAGGAACGTCCGAACCCGGGCTCGCGATTGCGGGTCGGGATCGCACAACACAAGGTCCGACTCTTCGACGCCACGAACGGTCTGGCCGTCGAACCCCGATGAGCGTCGAACGCCGGACGATCGTGGCGCTCTCCGTCGCGTGTCTCGGGCTCATCGGCGTCACGGTGTGGGCGCTGGCCACTCGCGACTCCCGAACGCCGTCCTCGG
>CBRGMI010000258.1:0-3086 GCA_967797495.1 uncultured bacterium | reverse complement strand
TGCACGCGAGTCACCCTCGGGTGCCCCTGGAGGAACTCGGCGATCCGCTTCGCGCCGCGGCAATGTGCCTCCATGCGCAGCGCGAGCGTCTTGACGCCACGGAGCGCGAGGTAGCAGTCCATCGGCCCCGGGACGGCGCCCGCCGCGTTGACCAGGAACCCCAGGCGCTCGCTCAGCTCGTCGTCCCTCGCCACGAGCGCGCCGCCGATCAGGTCCGAGTGGCCGCCGAGATACTTCGTCATCGAGTGCAGCACCAGGTCGGCGCCGAGCTCGAGCGGGCGCTGCAGGTACGGGGTCGCGAACGTGTTGTCCACGACGCACCGCGCCCCGGCCTGGTGCGCGAGGTCCGCCACGGCGGCGATGTCGACCACCTTCAGGAAGGGGTTCGTGGGAGACTCGACCCACACGAGCGCCGTGTCCTCCCGTACGACGGAACGGCACGCGACGAGGTCGGTCATGTCCACGGTGTCGAACGCGAGGCCCCACTGGTCCATCACGCGGGCGAGCAGACGGTACGTGCCTCCGTACACGTCGTCCGAGATCAGCACGTGGTCGCCCGGCTTCAACGTCAGGAGCAACGTCGTCGTCGCTCCGAGGCCGCTCGAGAAGCACAGGGCCTTCGAACCGCCCTCGAGCGAGGCGAGCACCTGCTGCAGCGCCTCGCGCGTCGGGTTGCCGGCGCGCGCGTAGTCCCACGCCTTCGGCTTGCCGACGGCCGGTTGCGCGTACGTCGAGGTCTGGTAGATCGGCACGTTGACCGAGCCGTACTCGGCGTCGGGGTCCTGGCCGACGTGGATCGCCCGGGTCTCGAACGCCATCCCCCCCTCGCTCATCGCGTCTCCCGCATCGCTCATCGCATCTCCGGCGGGATCGTCCACTTCCGCCGCCCGAGCTCGTCGACCGCGTCCTGCCCCTGCCGGGCGCGGGCCCACAGCGCCGACTTTCGCTTGGCGTCGTGCCCGGGCGCGAACTCGCGGCCGGTGAGCGCGGTGCAGGCCGGGTCGCCGCAGGCGCAGGGCGCGAGTCCGGGGAGCGGCGGCTGCTCGCGGGAGCGAGCGGGGGCGGTGGCACGGCGATAGGGGCGCGCGGGCAGGGTCGAGGAGGGCAGGACGATCTTGCCCTCCCTCGGATCGCCGGGGGCGCTGAACCGGCGTTCGAGCGCGAACAGCCCGGTGAGGGCCGCGAGCGCGGCGTCGACCTGGTCGGTCGATCGGAGCGCCGCCCCGTCGACCGACTGCGCGCCCAGCACCGTCCGCCGCCACGCGTGGCGACTCATGCCCGTCGGCGGGAGGAACCCCGACAGCACCACCGCGGTCGCGTGCGGGAACACCTCGATCGCCGAACCCTGCACCGCACCGCTGCGGTACCGGGGGAACGCGTCCTCGATCACGCGGAACGCCTGGAAGCCGATCGTCATCCACTCGTAGAACGGGTGCTCGGCCATCTTGGGATCCGAGGGCGTGTTGAAGCACTGGATGCCGAACCAACGGAGCTCGCGCTCGGTCAGGCGGGAGCGGCCGGAGGAAGCCCAGGCCGGCGGCGCGTCGATCGCCACCACGTCGGGGCCGAAATCCGGGACGAGCTTGTGCAGGTCGTCCACGCCGACGTGCCGCGCGGTGTCCAGGACCGCCCGGTCCTGGTCGAGCAGCACGAGGTCGAGCCCCTTGCGAACCCCGACGTCGATCCCCAGCGCGCGCACGTCAGACGCGGGAACGGTGCGCCAGGAACTCGAGGAGGTCGCTGCGGGTCAGGACGCCGAGGACCTGCCCCGCCTTCTCGACCAGGACGGCGGGGCCGTGCTGGAGCGTCTCGAACGCGAGCTCGATCGGCGCGTCGAACTCGACCAGGCCGATCGGCGGTCCCATGATCTCGGCGACGTCGGCCTGCAGAGCGTCGGGGTCGCGAAAGATGCGGTCCAGGAGCGCGTTCTCGTGCACGCCGCCGACGAACTGCGCGACGTCGACGCCGTCCTCGCGGACCACGGGGGCCTGCGAGATGTTGAACTCGTGCAGGACGTCGATCGCCTGGCGGACCTTGTCGCGAGCGTTGACCGTGATGAGCGGTGGGACGTGCCCGTGCTTGGACGACAGGACCTCCTCGACGCGCACGATCTCGGGGCGTTCCATCAGGCCGTACTGCAGCAGCCACGTGTCCGAGTACGCCTTGGAGAGGTAGTTGCGGCCGGTGTCGGGCAGGATCACGACCATCGTGGTCTCGGCGGGGAGCTCGGCGGCGACCGTGAGCGCCGCGACGACCGCCGTCCCGGAGGACGAGCCGACCAGGATCCCCTCCTCCCGCGTGATCCGGCGCGCCATCCGGAACGCGTCCCGATCGGAGACCCGCACGTAGCGGTCGACGAGCGAAGGGTCGAACGTCGTCGGCCAGAAGTCCTCGCCGATGCCCTCGGTCAGGTACGGGTGGACGTCGCCCGAGTAGATCGACCCCTCGGGATCGGCGCCGACCACGAGCACGTCGGGCTTCTGATCTTTCAGGTACCGGGCGGCCCCCGTGATCGTCCCGCCGGTGCCGACCCCGGCGACCAGGACGTCGATCGTCCCATCGGTCTGGCGCCAGATCTCGGGGCCGGTGGTCTCGTAGTGCGCGGCCGGGTTCTCGGGGTTGAAGTACTGGTTCGGCTGGTACGCGCCGGGGATCTCCTCCGCGAGGCGGTCGGCGACCCGGTAATAGGACTCGGGGGACTCGGGCGGGACGGCCGTGGGGCAGATCACGACCTCGGCGCCGTACGCCCGCAGGAGCGAGATCTTCTCCTGGCTCATCTTGTCGGGCATCACGAAGATGCACCGGTACCCGCGGATCGCGGCGGCGATCGCGAGCCCGTGCCCCGTGTTGCCGGAGGTCGGCTCGACGATCGTGCCCCCCGGCTTCAGGTGGCCCTCGCGTTCGGCCGCCTCGATCATCCGCAGGCCGATCCGGTCCTTGACGCTACCGCCGGGGTTGAGCATCTCGAGCTTGGCCAGGACGGTCGGCCCAACGCTCCGGGCGACCTTGTCGAGGCGGACGAGCGGCGTGTCGCCGACCGCGTCGAGCACCGTGTCGAGTACGTCCATCCTCTTCTCTCTGGCCTC
>CBRGMI010000257.1:0-3095 GCA_967797495.1 uncultured bacterium | reverse complement strand
CGAGCAACAATTCTTCCTCCCCACCCAGGAACAGCAACCGCGACGTGCCCTCCTCGAGCGCCCGCAGCGCCTCGCGGATCACCGTGGGTTCGGCGCACGCGCCCCCGAGCCAGCCGCGGACGCGGCGATCGGGCGTGATGAGCGCGGTCGACCCCTCCTTGCCCGAGGAGGGCGCTCGGCGCCACACGACGGTCGCGAGCACGAACGGCCGGCCCCGACGCGAGAGGTCGGCCGCGAGCGCGAGGACGTCGGCGTTCACCCGCTCGCCGCTCCCGCCCTCGCCGTCTGGATCGCCTCCCACACCTTCGCGCTCGTGAGCGGCATGTCGATGTTGCGCACACCGAGCGGCCACAGCGCGTCGATCACCGCGTTGACGAACGCGGCCGGGGAGCCCACCGTGGCCGACTCGCCGACGCCCTTGGCGCCGATCGGGTGGTGGGGCGAGGGCGTCACGGTCTCGCCGAGCTCGAACCGCGGCGTCTCCCACGCCGTCGGCAGCAGGTAGTCGAGGAAGTTGGCGCCGATGCAGTTGCCCTCCTCGTCGAACGTGATCTGCTCCATCGCGGCGATCCCGAACCCCTCGCACAGGCCGCCGTGGATCTGGCCCTCCACGATCATGGGGTTGATGCGGACGCCGCAGTCGTCCACCGCGACCACGCGGTCGACCTTCCACACGCCGGTGTCGGCGTCCACCTCGACGACCACCGCGTAGGTCCCGAACGGGAACGTGAGGTTCGGCGGGTCGTAGTAGGTCACGCCCTCCAGGCCGGCCTCCATGCCGTCGGGGAAGTTCGTGTACGCGGCGAACGCCACGTCCTGGATCGTGACGGCCTTGTCCGGCGCACCCTTGACGGTGAATCTCCCCTTCTCGAACTCGACGTCCTCCTCGGACACCTCGAGGAGGTGGGCTGCGAGCTTGCGGGCCTTGTCCCGGAGCTTGCGCGAGACCATCGCCGTGGCCGCGCCGACGGTGGGTGTCGAACGCGACGCGTACGTCCCAAGCCCGTAGGGCGTGTCGTCCGAGTCGCCGTGCATCACCTTGATGTCCTCGGGCTGGATGCCGAGCTCCTCCGCCACGATCTGGGCGAACGTCGTCTCGTGCCCCTGACCCTGCGTCTGCGAGCTGATCTTCAGGATCGCCTTGCCGGTGGGGTGCACGCGGAGCTCGGCCCCGTCGTTCATCTTGATCCCGAGGATGTCGTAGTCCTTGTGCGGGCCGGCCCCGACGACCTCGGTGAAGCTCGCGAGGCCGATCCCGATCAGCCGGCCCTGCTGCCGCGCGTCCGCCTGCTCCTTCCGGAGCTGCTCGTACCCGACCTTCTCGAGCGCGAGATCCATCGCGCCCTGGTAGTCGCCGGAGTCGTACTCGAAGCCGGTGGCCGACTTGTACGGGAACTGGTCCTTCTCGATGAAGTTCTTCTTCCGGAACTCGGCCGGGTCCATGCCGATCTCGTACGCGGCATTCTGGACGAGCCGCTCGATCATGTAGGAGGCCTCGGTCACGCGGAACGAGCATCGGTACGCGACGCCGCCCGGGGCCTTGTTCGTGTAGTAGCCGTCGGCCGTGACGTGCGCGGTGGGGAGGTCGTAGGAACCGCTCACGATGTGGAACAGCCCGACCTTGAGCTTCGACGGCTGGGCGTCGGCGTGGAACGCGCCCTCGTCGGCGTCGAGCTTGACGCGCAGGCCGGTCATCGTCCCATCGGCCTTCAACGCCATCTCGCCGTGCATGTGGAAGTCGCGCGCGAACCCTGTCGAGATCAGGTTCTCGCTGCGCTCCTCGATCCACTTCACGGGGTGGCCGAGCAGGAGCGAGGCCGCCGTTGCGATCACGTACCCCGGATACACGGGGACCTTGTTGCCGAAGCCGCCGCCGATGTCCGGCGAGACGATCCGGATCTTCTCCTCCGGAAGGCCGGCGACGAGCGCGAACACGGTTCGGATCAGCTGCGGGGCCTGCGAGGTCATGTAGATCGTTGCCTGACCGGTCGCCGGGTTCACGTCCGCGATGCACCCGCACGTTTCCAGCGGCGACGGGTGCGAGCGCGGGTAGAACGTGTCGAGGGACACGACCCTGTCGGCCTGCGCGAACGCCGTGTCCGTGGACTCCTCGTCGCCGGACTCCCAGTGGTAGATGTGGTTGTCGGTCTGGCCTTCCTTCTCGTCGCGGATCAGCGGCGCGCCGGCCGCCTTCGCCTGGTCCGGCGACACCACGACCCCGAGTGGCTCGTAGTCGACGTCGATCAGCTCGAGCGCATCCTTCGCGACGTACGGATCGGTCGCGATCACCGCCGCGACCTCCTGCCCCTGGAACCGCACCTTGTCGGTGACGAGCACCGCCTCCGTGTCCCCCGACAGCGTCGGCATCCACGCGAGGTTGTGCTGTGCCATCAGCTCGCCCGTCACGACAGCGATGACCCCGTCGAGCGCCTGCGCCCTCGACGCGTCGACCCCGTTCAGCTTCGCGTGGGCGTACGGGCTGCGCAGGATCGCCATGTACAGCATCCCGGGGAGGTGGATGTCGTCGATGTAGTTGCCGGCGCCCCTGATGAACCGGTCGTCCTCGATGCGCCGGACGCTGTGTCCGACCCCTCTGATCTCTTCGACCTCGGCAGCCATCTGTGGACCCCCTCAGCTCGCCACGGTGGCGTCGGCGGTCTCGGCCGAGCCCGCCGCCATGTCACGGCCGGCCGCCTGGATCGCCTTGACGATGTTCATGTAGCCGGTGCACCGGCAGATGTTGCCCGAGATCGCCCAGCGGACCTCGTCCTCAGATGGCGAGGGGTTCTCCGCGAGCAGCGCGGAGCCGGTCAGCATCATGCCAGGCGTGCAGAAGCCGCACTGGAGGCCGT
Organism: uncultured bacterium; assembly: GCA_967797495.1. Taxonomy (GTDB): domain Bacteria; phylum Actinomycetota; class UBA4738; order UBA4738; family HRBIN12; genus DASSJM01. The sequence goes on along the minus strand of CBRGMI010000257.1, from coordinate 243 downwards.
GCTCCTGCTTGAACGCGGCCTGGATCGGGTGGAGCTGCCCGTCCTGGAGCAGTCCCTCGACCGTCGTGACCTCCCGGCCGTCGGCCTGCACGCCGAACATCGTGCAGGACTTGATCGGCCGGCCGTCGAGCAACACCGTGCAGGCGCCGCAGCTGGTGGTGTCGCAGCCGACGTGCGTGCCGGTGAGCCCGAACTCCTCCCGGATCAGGTGCGCGAGGAGCATCCGAGGCTCGACGTCGGCAC
>CBRGMI010000256.1:0-3100 GCA_967797495.1 uncultured bacterium | reverse complement strand
AGCACGCGGCCCTCCATCGCCTCGAGCTTGCCGGCGTCCCAGACGTTCGCAGCCGTCGACGCAGGTGTCCCTCGCGCAACGAAAGCGGGTGACGTCCCACCATCGTTGTCGATGGCGTAGGTAACGAGGCTTCCGAGGAACACCCCGATCGACAACGCGACGACGACTGCGATCACGAACGACCCACCGAGCGTCCCTCCGCCGATGGGCGGCGACTCGACCCTTGCGCTCATCGCGCACCTCCTTCCGGTTCTCCACCGATCCTTACGAGGAGCCTCCTCCGATCACCCCGAAACCGCGGTGGCGACGCACACGTTGTCGGGGTGACCCTCGTCACGGGCCGCTGGAATGGTCGACGTGCGAGAACGATCGCGTGTCGATGCTTCTGACGAGACGTGGCGTTTGTCAGACCACGCGCTTCTCGTACACGTTCCACGCGCGAGCGGTGCGCATCCCCACCCGCTCGTAGAGGCGGACCGCGCCGGTCGAGTTCTCCGAGTCCACGTTCAGCATCACCCGTGGCAGCCCGCGCGATGCGAACGCAGCGAACGCCCGTCGCAGCAAGGCCGAGGCGATCCCGCGGCCGCGCCAGGGCGCGAGAACGCCGAGCTCGCCCACCCAACCCCGGTCACCCCACACGACGCCCGTGAGCGCACCGACCGCCTCGTCCCCCTCGGTCGCGAGCAGCCACAGACTGGGGTCGAAGCTGGGAACCTCGACCTCGTTCCCGAACCACTCCTCGAAGGGGATCGCGCGGTAGCCCCACTCCCCGCTGAACGCCTTCACGAAGATCGCGTGTACCCGGCGGAGGTCGCGATCGGGTTCGATCCCAACGATCTCGATCCCGGGCGGGGGCTCGCCCGGATCCCGCGGCGATGCCTCGAGGTCGATCCGGAGGTGCCGGAACGTGCGTACGTGCGCGAAGCCATGGGATCGCACCAACGTTGTTCCGGCGGTGTCCGTGTCGGTGACGGCCGTGTGCAGGACAGCGCCCGGCAGGCCTCGGAGCCGTTGGGATGCGCGAGCCTCCATCCGGTCCAGGAGCGCCGAACCGATCCCGCGTCTGCGGTGCTCCGGATGCACCACGCCCCAGGACTTGAGCTTGCCCTCCCCGTCCGGTGACACGAGCGCGTGGGCGACGATCGTGCCGTTCGGATCCGTGATCACCCAGCCGTCCTCGGAGGGCTCGACCCCGGGCGCCGACCACTGATCGCGAACGAAGTCGGCGTCGAAGTGGGACTCGCCGACGTCGGCGAGGTCGTCCGCGAGCAGCGTCGCGGCCACGCCGTCGAGGTCATCGAGCATGGCCGGCCGTAGCTCGTAGCCATCGGGCAGGGGGGGCATGCCCGAAGCCTACGGCTTGCGGTCTCGCGTACCTCACCGATGATGGGTCCGTGACGACGACCGTGCGACCGCCGGGTCCCGACCTGTCCCGGCTGGCCGCGCTCCGGGCGTTCCGGAGCGATCCGCTGGGACTACTCGAACGCCTGGCCGCGTACGGCGACGTGGTCACGATCGACGTGCCGGGTTCGGCCGCGTACCTGCTGAACCACCCCGACCTGGTCCACGAGGTGCTCGTCGGAGAGCATCGGTCGTTCCACAAGGGGCCGACGATCCAGGCCGCGAAGATGCTTCTCGGCGAGTCGCTGCTCACGAGCGAGGACGAGACCCACCTCCGCCGCCGGCGTCTGATCCAGCCGATGTTCCACCACGAGCGGATCGCGACGTACGCGGCGTCGATGGTCAGGTTCGCCGAGCGCGCCGCCGAGCGCTGGGGCGATGGCGAGGAGGTCGACATCCAGGCCGAGATGTCCGCGCTCACCCTCGCCGTGGTGGGCGACACCTTGCTCGGGACGGACGTCGACGAGCGGCGAAGCGCGACCGTCCGGCGAGCGCTCACCGACACGCTCGGGATGTTCGACCGCGTGTACTCGCCGCTGTTCCGCCTGCTCGTGCGGCTGCCCTCGCCCACCATGCGTCGCTACCGCCGCGTCGAGTCAGATCTGAACCGCGTGATCGCCGAGATGATCGCCGAACGGCGCGGCGCCGGCGCGAACGGGGACGATCTCCTCTCGCTGCTGCTCCGCGCTCGTGAGGACGGGGCCGGGATGACGGACGATCAGGTTCGGGACGAGGCCCTCACGCTGTTCCTCGCCGGTCACGAGACCACCGCGATCGCGCTCACGTGGACGTGGTGGCTGCTCTCGCGGAATCCGGAGGCGGAGGCGAGCCTGCACGCCGAGCTCGACGGGGTCCTCCCGAACCGCGTGCCTTCGGTCGGCGATCTGCCGAACCTCCCTTATACGCGGGCCGTGATCTCGGAGTCGATCCGGCTCCGGCCGCCGGCCTGGGCGATCGGCCGAACCGCCGTCGCCGGCCACCGGGCGAACGGCTACACGATCGACCGGGGCTCGATCGTCGTGGTCTCGCCGTGGCTCCTGCACCACGATCCTCGATGGTGGCCCGAGCCCGAGTCGTTCCGCCCCGAGCGCTGGCTCGACGACGCCGCCGAGCGGCCGCGCTTCGCGTTCATCCCGTTCGGCGGGGGCCCGCGCGTGTGCATCGGCGAGCCGTTCGCGCGACTGGAGGCGGCGATGCTTCTCGCCTCGATCGCGGGGCGGTGGCGGTTCGCGAGCCCGACCGACCTGGAGCCCGACCTCCAGGCCGTCATCACCCTGCGGCCCCGCGGGGGGCTACCGATGGTCGCGCTCCGCCGCCGAACGCCCGACGGGTCCTAACCCACGCCGGACGCGACCGCCCGGTCCCGGGCCGCGATCAGCTCGAGGTACTCGCCCCGCTCTCGGAACGTCTCCTGCAGCTGCTGCGTGAGTCGCTCGATGAACTCGTCGCGATACGTGGAGTCGACGGCCGAGGCCACGGCGTAGTACAAGGCCGAGAACGAAGCGACGCCGGCGGCCGTTCGGACGAGCTGCTTGGTGATCTCGAGCTTCTGGCCGAAGAACGGCAGGGTGAACAGGACGTTCCCCCCGGTGCCGATCCAGTCCTCTCGAATCGCCGGCGTGACCAGTAGGGCGCCGAACACCATGAAGAAGAGCCAGATCGCGACGCCGACGAACGCGATCTGCAGCGCCTGCGCGAG
>CBRGMI010000255.1:0-3103 GCA_967797495.1 uncultured bacterium | reverse complement strand
CGTGGGCGCGGCAGGTTTTGAACCTGCGACCTCTCGCGTGTGAGGCGAGCGCTCTCCCGCTGAGCTACGCGCCCGGGCCCGGAAGGGTAGCACCGGCTCACGCCGCCCCCCTGCTTCGGGGAAGCCCCGCCGTCGACCGGAGAACGGTGCCCGGACAAGGAGACGGCGGCGCGTGCCCGCGTCGCGCCGCCGTCTATCGGCCGAGCCCGTAGCTCGGACGTCCAGGCGCACTATGCACCTGCCAGTCTTTCCAGCGCAAGTCTCCACATGGAGCAACCTCCGTAGGCCGCCCGGCCGTACCGAGGGGTCCGGCGCAACCGGCGGGGTCGCCCGCGATGCCATGACCTTGACAGGTGACCATTTAGTCACCTATCCTCTGGGCCGTGACCGACGATGACCGGGTGTTCAAGGCGCTGGCCGACCCGACGCGACGCTTCCTGCTCGACCGGCTCTTCGAGCGTGACGGCCGCACGCTCTCGGAGCTCGAGTCCGGGCTGGACATGACGCGGTTCGGGGTCATGAAGCACCTTCGCGTCCTCGAAGACGCGGGCATCGTGGTCACCCGCCGTTCGGGCCGGGAGAAGCTCCACTTCCTCAACCCGGTCCCGATCCGGCTGATCCACGACCGGTGGATCGACAAGTACCGGGAGCGCCAGGTCTCGGCGCTCGCGGACCTCAAGACCGAGCTGGAGGAGGAGATGGCATGACGACAGGAACGGAGACCGCCGTGACCACCCAGGTCTACCGGGTCTACATCAAGGCGACGCCACAGGCGATCTGGGATGCGATCACGCAGCCGGAGTGGACCGAGCGGTACGGGTACGGGGGGCGGGTCGAGTACGACCTGCGCCCGGGTGGCGCCTACCGCGCGTTCTCGACCGATGACATGAAGCGAGCACGCGCCGAGATGGGGGGTGGCCCCGTTCCCGACGTCATCGTCGACGGTGAGGTCGTGGAGTCGGATCCGCCGCGCAAGCTCGTCCAGACCTGGCGCATGCTCATGGACCCGCAGTCCGAGGCGGAGGGCTTCACTCGCCTCACGTACGAGATCGCCGAGACCGGCCCCGGCGTGAGCAAGCTCACCGTGACCCACGAGCTCGAGGGTGCGCCACGTCTCGCGCTGTTCGTCGGCGGCGAGATGGAGAGCATGGGCGCCGGCGGCGGATGGAGCGAGGTCTTCAGCGATCTCAAGACGCTGCTCGAGACCGGCCGAGGGATGCGAGGCTAGGACGCGAGGCTAGAAGGAGAGGCTAGAAGGAGAGGCGGAGGCCCCGCGGGTCCACCCGACCGCGGGGCCTCTTCTGTTCGGCCCACTCGTCGCGAGTCGTTCAGAGGGTGATCGAGCCGTCGTCGTTCACGGTCCACGCCGGGTTGTGCGCGACCTCCCAGGGGTGGCCGTCGGGATCCACGAAGACTCCCGAGTAGCCGCCCCAGAACGTCTCCCCCGGCTCCCGCCCGATCCGAGCCCCGGCCGCGCGCGCCTCCTCGATCACCGCATCGACCTCCGCAGGCGCTCGGACGTTGTAGGCGAGCGTGACCCCTCCCCAACCTCCTCCGTCGGTCACCGCGCTGTCCGCCCCCAGGCTCCCTCGATCCCACAGGGCCACCACCATGCCGCCCACCTGGAAGAACACGACGTCGTCGTTCTCGTCGTCGTGGGCGGACCATCCGAGCCCCTCGTAGAAGGCTCGCGCCCGCTCGAGGTCTCGGACCCCGAGCGTGATCAGGCTGACCCGTTGCTCCATGCCGACCTCCTCTCCGAGGCGGAGCCGTTCGGACCACGATGCCAGGTGCGACCGACACGGCGGTAGGTCTCCTGCCACGGATCGAAGCCGGCCCGCGTCACTACGGGATGCGAGCATCCGAACGTGGCCGACGAGGCGACGATCCTGCACGCGGACGCCGACTCCTTCTATGCCTCGGTCGAGCAGCGGGACGACCCCTCCCTTCGGGGCCGCCCGGTGATCGTCGGTGCCGGGGTCGTGCTCGCGGCGAGCTACGAGGCGAAGGCGTTCGGCGTCCGGACGCCGATGGGTGGCGCGCTCGCTCGCAGGCTCTGCCCGCAGGCCGTCGTGGTTCGCCCGCGCATGGACGCGTACAGCGAGGCCAGCAAGGCGCTCTTCGAGGTGTTCGACGACACGACGCCGTTCGTCGAGGGGCTGTCGATCGACGAGGCCTTCCTCGACGTCGGAGGACTGTGGCGGATCTCGGGTACCCCCACCGAGATCGCCGTCCGGCTCCGGCGCGAGGTCCTCGAGAGGGTGGGGCTGCCCGTCACCGTAGGCGTGGCCCGGACGAAGTTCCTCGCCAAGGTCGCGAGCGGCGTCGCCAAGCCCGACGGGCTGCTGGTGGTCCCCACGGACGGCGAGCTGGCGTTCCTGCACCCGCTCCCGGTCGAACGCCTCTGGGGCGTCGGACCGGTCACCGCGACCAAGCTCCGCGAACGGTCCATCGAGACCGTGGCGCAGGTCGCGGCGCTCGGCGAATCGGCGCTCGTTCGCATGCTCGGGCGGGCGACGGGCCGCCATCTGCACGCCCTCGCCCACAACCGAGATCCCCGGCCGGTCCAGGTCGGACGTCGCCGCCGATCGATCGGCACGCAGCGGGCGCTCGGCCGCAGGCCGAGATCATCCGACCAACTCGACACGGACCTCGTCGCGCTGGTCGACCGGCTCGCGCGCAGGCTGCGGAAGGCTCACCGCGTGTGCCGCACCGTCACGCTCCGGCTGCGGTTCGACGACTTCTCGCGGGCGACGCGTTCGCACACGCTGTCGCAGGCGACCGCGCACACCCCGACGATCCTCGCCGTAGGAAGAGGGCTGCTCGGCGCGGCCCTCCCGATGATCGAGCGTCAGGGGATCACCCTGATCGGGATCACGTTCGGCAACCTGAGCGACGACCGAGCGATCCAGCTCGCCCTGCCGTTCGAGCGCGGGGGGACGTCGGCCGTGGACGAGACGCTCGACCACGTTCGGGACCGATTCGGGTCGGGGGCGATCACCCGCGCGGTGCTGCTCGGTCGCGGCGACGGGCTGTCGGTTCCCCTGCTCCCGGACTGAGCCCGGTGCTCTTCCCGGCACGATCGTGGTTCGCGTCAGATCCG
>CBRGMI010000254.1:0-3123 GCA_967797495.1 uncultured bacterium | reverse complement strand
GCTCGGCGGCGGCCCGGTCGAACGGTTCGAACGGCACCGCGGCGCCCGGGCTGCCGTGATGGAAGACCACAAGCGTGCCATCCGGGTCACCCTCCTCGACGGCCTCGAGCGTTCGCCCGTCCGGCGATCCGACGACGAGTTCGCGGCTCACGCGGTGACGGCGGTCGCGAACCCGTCGAAGGCCTCGACCGAGCGCGCCAGATCGCCCTCGGTGTGCGCGATCCCGATCGTCCAGGGGTCACCCGACGGCACGAACACGCCGGCGTTGATCTGGAACAGCCACGCGAGGGTCGCGAGGTCCGCATCGGCGTCGACCGCATCGCGGAAGTTCCTCGGCGCCCCGGCTCGCTGATGCACGGATCCGCGGCAGCCGACGGCCGAGACCGTCGCCGGGAGGCCGTGACGGTCGACCGCGTCACGGAGCCCGTCCGCGTACGACCGACCGAGCTCCTCGAGGCGTACGTAGGCGTCCGGCGTGAGGATCTCGGACAGGACCACTCGCGCCGCCGCCATCGACAGGGGATTCCCGTTGAAGGTGCCCTCCCCCTCCATCGTGCCGTCCGCGAGCACTCGCATCGCCTCCTCGGTCCCACCGACCGCCCCGATGGGCACGCCGCCGCCGATCGCCTTGGCGAGCGCGACCACGTCGGGGGTGACGCCGTACCGCTCGCTCGCCCCGCCCGCCGCGATGGTCGCCCCGGTCTTCACCTCGTCGAACGCGAGCAGCGCGCCGTGCCGGTGCAGGAGTCCGGCGAGACCCCGGAGGTAGTCCTGTTCGGGCTCGATCACGCCGACGTTCATCGGAACGGGCTCGAGGATCATCCCGGCCACCCGGTCGCCGTCCTCATCCAGGACGCGTTCCACCGCCCCGAGGTCGTTGAACGCCACCACCCGGAGCGCCCTTCCGTAGACCTCGGCCACGCCGGTCGTGTTCGGGACCGGGACCGGGCGGTCGGCGGGACCCGCCTCGGCCACGTCGATCCAGTACGAGAAGGCGAGCCCGTCAGAGCTCCCGTGGTAGCACCCCTCGACCTTGATCACGAGGTCGCGACCGGTCGCCGCGCGCATGATCCGGCAGGCGTCCATCGTCGCCTCCGAACCCGAGTTCTTGAACCGCCACAGCGGGAGCCCGAAGCGTTCGGCGAGCAGTTCGGCGACCACGACCGTGTCCTCGACCGGCATCGCGAAGTGCGTGCCGAGCGCGACGCGCGCCCGTACCGCCTCGACGACCTTGGGGTGGGCATGCCCCACCACCATGACGCCGTAGCCGTTGTGCAGGTCGACGTACTCATTGCCGTCCAGGTCCCACAGCCGGGAGCCATCGCCCCGATCGCCGTAGATCGTGACCGGGTCCAGCGCGTGCCACGAGCAGGCCACGCCGCCGGCCAGGCTGTGGCTCGCCCGCTTGGCGAACGCGATCGAGCGCGGCAGGCGCTCGGCGACTCGCACGCGTTCGCGCTCGAGGAGCTCGGCCACGCGCGCCGGATCGATGTCGGTCACGCCACCCTCCTGCTCGGGGAACCCGCAGGATAGGCCGTTCGGCGAGTCGGCGCCGCTAGCTGGTGACGGCGCGGGCGAACGTCTCGAAGTTCTCGACGTAGCGCTGCACGTCGGCATCGGTATGCGCGACGGAGAGCGTCCAGGTCTCCTGCTTGGACCACGGGGACTTGAACACGCCGCCGTTCTGCTGGAACAGCCACGCGAGGTACGTGATCCGCTCGTCGATGCCGAGCGCGTCCCGGTACTCGCGCACCGGCGTCGGCGAGTAGATCACCGAGCCCTTCGCGCCGAGGCCCGTCACGTAGGCGGGCAGCCGGTAGCGCTCGATCGCGGCGGACAGCCGCTCGTCCAGGAGGCCGTAGAGGCGGTCCAAGGCGGGGTACGCGTCGCGCGTGAGCACCTGGGTCAGCGTCGCGCGCGTGGCGGCCATCGTGAGCGGGTTGCCGTTGAACGTCCCCGCCATGTCGTACTCGCCACCCACCACGAGCGCGAACAGCTCCTCGGTCGCGCCGATCGCGCCGCAGGGCGTCCCGCCGCCGATCGCCTTGGCGAGGCACACGATGTCGGGCACGACGCCGAACGCCTCGACGGCGCCCCCGTACGCGAGGGCGGCGCCCGTCTTCACCTCGTCGAACGCGAGGTACGCGCCGAACTCGTGGCACAGGTCGGCCAGACCCTGCAGGTACCCGGGTTCGGGCAGGACGACCCCGCAGTTCATCATCGCGGGCTCGACGATCATCCCGGCGACCTCGCCCGGGTGCTCCTCGAACGCCTGCCGTGCGGCGGCGAGGTCGTTGAACGGCACCACCCGCACGAGGTCGGCGAACGCCTGGGGGATGCCGGGCGCCTGGGGGACGGTCACCGGATGCTCGCGCGGCCCCATCAGCTCAGGATCCGGGATCACGCTGAACATCAGCGAATCGTGGTGCCCGTGATAGGTCCCCTCGATCTTGATCAGCAGGTCGCGACCGGTCTTGGCGCGCATCAGCCGAGCGGCCTCGAGCGTCGCCTCGGTCCCCGAGTTGCAGAACCGCCACAGCGGGAGCGAGAAGCGCTCCGCCAGGTTCTCCCCGATCACGTCCAGGTCTCGGGTCGGCTGTGCGAAGTGCGTACCCGCGCGTGCCCGACGTTCGATCGCCTCGACGATCGCCGGATGCGCGTGACCGACCACCATCGCCCCGTAGCCGAGGTGGTAGTCGATGTACTCGTTGCCGTCGATGTCCCAGATGCGGCTGCCCTCACCACGATCGATGAAGATCGCGTGCGGCGGCGCGTCCTGCCACGAGGACGCCACGCCGCCGGCCACGTGGCGCTCGGCGTCCTTCCGGTACTCGATCGAGGCCCGGTGCCGGGGCTCGAGCTCGGCCTCCTGCTCCCGGATGAGGCGGTCGACCCTGTCCAGGTCGATCTCGATCGATTCGCGAACCGCCATGGCCTCTTCCTCCCCCAGTGGTGGTTGGGGTGTTTGAATGGCCGTTCAATCATGCCAGAGGCCGGCGGGGGCGGCAAGGGCCGAGCGGGGGCGCGGGTACAATCGCGACGAACGCGGTGGCCGTAGCTCAAGTGGTCAGAGCACCAGGTTGTGGTCCTGGGGGTTGGGGGTTCGAGTCCCCTCGGTCACCC
>CBRGMI010000253.1:0-3127 GCA_967797495.1 uncultured bacterium | reverse complement strand
CGCGAGCTCGTCGTGGTCGGTGGTGGCGACACCGCGATGGAGGAGGCGACGTTCCTCACGAAGTTCGCGAGCTCGGTCACGATCGTGCACCGTCGCGACGAGTTCCGCGCGTCGAAGATCATGCAGGAGCGGGCGCTGACGAACCCGAAGATCCGCGTGATCTGGGACGCGGTCGTCGAGGAGATCCTCGGCGACGGCGGGGTGACCGGCGTGCGCCTGCGGAACGTGCAGACCGACGAGACGAGCGAGCTGCCGACCGGCGGCGTGTTCGTCGCGATCGGGCACACCCCGAACACGGACCTCGTCAAGGGACAGCTCGAGCTCACCGACGCCGGCTACGTCGTCGTGCAGGAGCCGACCACACGGACGAGCGTCCCCGGCGTGTTCGCGGCCGGTGACGTCACCGACCTGATCTACCGTCAGGCGGTCACGGCCGCCGGACAGGGATGCAAGGCGGCGATCGACGCGGAGCGGTTCCTGGAAGAGCAGGCGCACCGAACGGGTTGAACGGTACGAACGACGACGACGGAGTTTCGAAAGGACGGATGGACGTGGCGATGATGGGTGACGTGACGGACGCCGATTTCGAGGAGCGGGTGCTCGGCTCGCAGAGCGTGGTGCTCGTGGACTTCTGGGCCGAGTGGTGCGTCCCCTGCCACATGGTCTCGCCGGTGGTCGAAGAGATCGGTCGGGACAAGGGCGAGGCGCTCCAGGTGGCCAAGCTGAACATCGACGACAATCCCGACGTCACACGACGCTTCGGGGTGATGAGCATCCCGACGCTGATGCTGTTCAAGGACGGCCAGGAGGTCGCTCGCGTCGTGGGCGCCCGAGGCAAGGACGCCCTCCTGCGGGAGATCGACCCGCACGTCCCCGCCGCCTAGCGCGGCGTCACCGGCTCGTAGTTGCCGGACGGCCCCGGTTCCACGGAGACTCCCGTGATGAACCTCATCCGAACGGGTGCGCGAGGCCAGGACGTCCGCGACGTGCAGCACCGGCTGCTCGGCGCGGGACTGCGCATCGAGCCCGACGAGCTCGACGGGTCGTTCGGCGACTCCACCGAGGCGGCCGTCCGTGAGTTCCAGCGGGCCCGCGGGCTCCCGCCGGACGGGATCATCGGCCCGGACACCTGGAGCCAGCTCGTCGAGACCGGCTACCGGCTCAGCGACCGCACCCTGTACCTGCGCTCGCCGGCCTTCCGCGGGGACGACGTCCGCGAGCTCCAGCGGATGTTGAACGCCCTCGGCTTCGACGCCGGCAAGGAGGACGGGATCTTCGGGCCGCGAACCGATCGGGGCGTTCGCGAGTTCCAACGCAACGTCGCGTCCCGGGTGGACGGGATCGTCGGGCTCGACACGGTGCACGCGATCGGCCGCTACCGGCCGCCGGTCGACGCGCCGAGCCGCGCCGTCGTGCGCGAGGGCGAGGCGGCGCGCGGACCCGGGCTGGAACTCGCCGGCTCGACCATCGCGATCGACCCCGACCGCATCGACGCCGACGAGCTCGACCTCGCGCTGGCGATCGCCTCGGAGCTCTCGGACGAGCTCGGGCGGCTCGGTGCCCGTCCGCTCTTGCTGCGCAAGGGTTCCGAGCCAACCCCCGTCGACGAACGCATCCGGCGCGCGAACGCCGGCAACGCCGCCGCGCTGATCTCGATCGCCATCGGCTCGGGCGAGCAGGTGGAACGCGGATCCGCGTGCTTCCACTACGGGACGCCGAGGACGCACTCCCCCATGGGACGCAGGCTCGCGGCGTCGATCCAGCACGCGCTCGTCCGCCGCCTCGATCTGCCCGACGGCGGGCTCCACCCGCGCTCGATCGCGATCCTGCGCGAGACCCGGATGCCGGCTGCACGCGTCGAGCCGGCCGTCGCGCTCGACGAGCTCGACGCGTTCCGCATCGCGGACGCGGCGTTCGCTGGCGAGGTGGCGCGCGCCATCGCGGACGGGGTCACCGCCTTCTCGCGGCCCGCGCCCGCGCGTCTCGCCAGCTCGACCTAGCCCGACGTCGCTCCCTCGCCGCGTCGGCCGGGCGCTCGACGGGCGAGCGCCAGGAGCACGAGGCCGAGCACGAACCCGAGCGCGAGCGCCTTGCCGGCGCGCCGGAGCTCTTCGTCGGAGGGGGCTTCCATCGGGTGGGTATCGTACGGCGGTGGGGTCGCTCGGCTACAGCCTGATGCTGGAAGGACAGAAGGGCGTCACCTGGTCGCAGTGGCTCGCGATCGCGCGCACGTGCGAGCGGCTCGGGTTCGACGGTCTCCTCACGTCCGATCACTACCTGTCGGTCGCGTACGCGCAGGAGCCGGGCTCCAACGATGCCTGGACGCTCCTGGGTGCCCTCGCGGCGAGCACCGAACGCCTCCGCCTCGGCACGATGGTCTCGCCCGTGACGTTCCGCCTCCCCGCGGTGCTCGCGAAGGCGGCGACGACCGTGGATCGGATCTCGGGCGGGCGGGTGCAGCTCGGGATGGGGGCGGGATGGTGGGACCTGGAGCATCGGTCGCACGGGATACCCTTCCCACCGACCCCGGAGCGGTTCGAGATGCTCGAGGAGCAGCTCGAGATCGTGCACGGCCTGTGGTCCGAGGAGGTCTTCTCGTTCGAGGGGCGCCACTACGCGCTCGAGGAAAGCCGGTTCCTGCCCAAGCCCGTCCAGCGGCCCCATCCCCCGATCGTGCTGGGGGGCAAGGGCGGACCGAGGCTGGCACGCCTGGTGGCGCGCTGGGCGGACGAGTTCAACCGCGTCGGCGGGACGCCGGACGAGCTCCGCGCGTCGATCGATCGGGTGACCGAAGCGCTCGACCGACAGGGTCGGGACCGAGCGAGCGTGGCGATGTCGTTCATGACGTGGGTCTTCGTCGGCCGGACCGACGACGAGTGGCGCGACCGGGCCGATCGCGCTCGGCGGATGGATCCGACCGCCGGATCGCTCGAGGACTACCTCGCGGACATCTCGCGCGACTGCATCGTCGGGACCGTCGAGCAGGCGATCGACCGGATGAACGAGTACGCGGCCGCGGGCGTACACCGGTTCGTCCTGAACCACGAGCTGTTCGACGATCTCGAACAGATCGAGCTCCTGGCCGAGGAGATCATCCCCAAGGTCGGCGCGTAGCCGTGTTTACGGG
>CBRGMI010000252.1:0-3130 GCA_967797495.1 uncultured bacterium | reverse complement strand
CGGGGACGGCCTCGGCCCAGTTGGGACCCCAGCCGATGTCGGCCCGCAGCGGCACGTCGAGCTCGTACGCGGCCTCCATCTCGCGCTTGACGAGCTCGGCCGCCTCCTCCACGCGCCGCTTCGAGACCTCGAACACGAGCTCGTCGTGCACGGTGAGGAGCATCCGACACTCCAGGTCGGAGCCCCGGAGCGCCGCGTCCACCCCGATCATGCCGAGCTTGAAGACGTCGGCCGCGCTCCCCTGGATCGGCGCGTTCAGCGCCATCCGGCGGCCCATGTCACGGACCCGGGGGTTGGCCGCCTGCAGCTCCGGGATGTACCGGCGGCGCCCGAGCAGCGTCTCGGTGAACCCCTCGGCGGCCGCGCGGGCGACCTGGCGGTCGAGGAAGTCGCGGATCCGCGGGAAGCTCGCGAAGTACGCGTCGATGAACTCCTGCGCCTCGTCGGCCGTGATCTCCAACCGCGAGGCGAGGCCCCAGGCGTTCATCCCGTACGCGAGGCCGTAGTTGATCGCCTTCGCGCGGCTCCGCGTCGCCGGGTCCACCTGGTCCTCGGGCAGACCGAACACCCGGGCAGACGTCGCGGTGTGGATGTCGGCCCCGGACTCGAACGCCGCCTTCAGTCCTTCGTCGTCGGACAGGTGGGCCAGGATCCGGAGCTCGATCTGCGAGTAGTCGGCGACCAGCAACACGTCGCCCTTGGAACCCGGGACGAACGCGCGGCGGATCTGGCGTCCGAGCTCGCCGCGGACCGGGATGTTCTGCAGGTTCGGGTTGGTCGAGGACAGCCGCCCGGTCGCCGCGCCCGTCTGGTTGAAGGTCGTGTGGACGCGCCCGTCCCGCGGATCGACCTGCTTGGGCAGGGCGTCGAGGTACGTCGAGTTCAGCTTGTCGAGCTCGCGCCAGGACAGGATCGCGTCGACGATCGGGTGGACGTCGCGGAGCTTCTCGAGCACGCTCGCGTCGGTGGAGAGCTGCCCCTTGGGCGTCTTCTTGCCCGGTGAGAGTTGGAGCTTGTCGTACAGGATCGCCCGGAGCTGGGGCGGCGAGTTCAGGTTGAACTCCTCCCCGGCGAGCTCGTAGATGCGGACCTGCAGCGTCGCCATCGTGTCCCGAACCCCTTCGGCCATCTCCTCGAGGTAGGCGACGTCCAGGGCGACACCGTTCGCCTGCATCCTCGCCAGGACCGAGGACAGCGGGAGCTCGACCTCGTCGAGCAGGCGACGGAGCCCGGCCTTGTCGATGCGTTCGTCCAGCGCGGGAGCGAGCAGCGCAACCGCCGCGGCCTCGGCCGCGGTCCGCCGCCACGCGTCGCCGAACAGCTGGCCCTCGGCCTCCTCGGCGACCGAGCCGAGCACGTCGGTCCCGAGGTACTGCTCGCTCAGCGCCTGGAGCTCGAAGCTCGGCGCGGCCGGGTCGAGCAGGTACGCCGCCAGCATCGTGTCGGTCCGAACGCCCTCCAGCGACCGGCCCTCGGCGACGACGGCCGTCTCGAGGTCCTTGGCGTCGTGCATCCACTTGGGCACCGCGTCCTCGCCGAGGGCCGCCGCGAACGCCTCGAGGTCCCGCACGTCCACGAACGCGGCCTGCCCCCCGCCCATCGAGACGGCCACGCCTCGCACCTCGCGCTCCTGCAGATCGAGCCGGATCGCCTTCGGTCCCTCCGCCGCGACGAGGGCGACCGCCTCGGCCACGTCGACCTTCCGAAGGTCGAGCTCGGCCACCTCGACGGCGGGCTTCGCGCTCCGGCCCACCTCCTCGAGTCGTTCGAACAGCGTTCGGAACTCCAGCGAGGTGAACAGCCGTCTGACGGCCTCCAGGTCCCACTCCCCCATCACCGCGTCCTCGGGCTCGAGGTCCACGTCGACGTCAGTGTCGAGCAGGGCCAGCTCCTTGTTGAGCGCGAGCTGGTCGCCGGCCGCCGAGATCGATTCCCTCAGCTTCCCCTTGAGCTCGTCGGTCCGGGTCAGCAGCTCCTCGACCGAGCCGAAGTCCTGCACGAGCTTGGACGCCGTCTTCTCGCCGACGCCGGGAACCCCCGGGATGTTGTCCGACGCGTCCCCCTTGAGCGCGACGTAGTCGAGGTACTTCTCCGGCGGGAGCCCGAACCGCTCGGTCACCGCCCCGACGTCGTACGTGCGGATGTCGGAGATGCCCTTGACGTTGAACATCACGGTCAACCCGGGCCGCACGAGCTGGAAGAAGTCCCGGTCCGCGGTCACGATGACCACCTCGATGGCCTGCTCGAGAGCCCGCACGGCCAACGTGGCGATCGCGTCATCCGCCTCGTGGCCCTCGATGCCGATCACCGGGATCCGCAGGGTCTCCAGCACCTCGACGATCAGCCCGAGCTGCTGGCGGAACTCGTCGGGCGTCTCGGGTCGGCCCGCCTTGTACTCCGCGTACTTGTCAAGCCGCACCGTGGGCTTGCCGACGTCGAACGCCACCGCGATCAGGTCCGGACGCTCCTCCGCCAGGAGCTTGATCAGCATCGACGTGAAGCCGTAGACCGCGTTCGTCACCTGGCCGGTCGTCGTCGCCAGCGAGGGCGGGAGCGCGAAGAACGCGCGGTACGAGAGGCTGTGGCCGTCGAGGAGGAACAGCCGCCTCGGCGGATCGGCGGCGCGAGGGGTCACGCGCGGCATCCTAGCGCGGCCCGACGACACGCACCGCGCGTACGGATCTCGCTCGTCGACGTCGCGCTCGGGATGGATACTCGCAGGTCGTCGCGCGACGGCGAAGGTTCCACGACGTTTCCGAGACGTACATCGCAAACGGCGACGTCGTTTGTCACTCTTTCTTCGTCGTGAACGCGCGCGTCGCTACCAGCAACGTCGTTCGGATCTCCTTGCAGCCCAACCGCTCTCATCGCGTTGACAGGCCCGAGGCTCGTCGCTACATTTCGCTCCGGTCCCGAGCGGTCGCTGGGATCGGGAGGCGGAAACCGCTTCCGTCGAGTGGATCGGACGAGGGGGCGCGAGCCCCCGAGAGCGTTCCACCGAGACGGGGGAGGCGCCGGTTCCCGGGAGTCCGGGTCGCTTGGGGCCACCTTTTGGCGGGTCGAGGAACCGAGTAGACAACGCTCGCGTATGGGGAAGGCGTGAGCGGATCCAAAGGTTCCTCGGCCCGTC
>CBRGMI010000251.1:0-3135 GCA_967797495.1 uncultured bacterium | reverse complement strand
CGAACGCTCTTCGCGAACTCCGGGAGGTAGCAGGCCTCGAACAGGGCATCCCCCGCGTGCGACGCGAGCGCCGAGAACACGTCGGGCCGCAGCATCGGCGTCACCAGCGCGCCATAGCCGCCGCTCGACTTGCCCTGGATGCCCCGGTGGTCGCGGTCGGGGATCGTCCGATACCGGCCGTCGACGAACGCCACGACCTCGTCGCACAGGAAGTCCTGGTACCGGCCCGTCGCCGGCGAGTTGAGGAACTGGCTGCCGCCGATCGACGTCCAGCAGTCGACGAACGCGATCAGCGTCGGCGGCGCCTCGCCCGAACCGAACAGCGCGTCGATGTTCTCGGGGTAGCTCGGACGGAAGGCCTCGCGGTTGCGCCACATGTCGAGCTGACCCGTCAGGCCCTGGATCACGTAGACGCAGGGGAACCGGCGATCGGGCTCATCGTCGTATCCCGGCGGGACATAGACCCAGAGCGGTCGAACGTTGGGGTCGCCGAGCGCGTTGCCGCGCAAGACCTCGCTCTCGATCTCGAACTCGTCGATCCTGCCGGTGGACTCGCGGCTCCACGGTTGCACGGTCGTCTCCTTCGTGTCGGGTGTGCGGGCAACGGAACCCTCTTATCATGGCCGGACATGCCCGAGGTGTCCGACGTCGTCGGTATCGGCCTCGCGGGTGGGCGGGGGATGCGTGCCCGCCCGCTGACGCTCAAGGCGCCCGGCTACCTGCGTTCGAAGGCGGCGATGTCGTTCCTCGGTCGCCGGCTGATCCGCTGGGTGCTGCAGATCCTGTCCAGCGAAGGCATCAAGGACTACTACGTCATCGCGCACGGCAAGGAGAACCGATACCAGATCAAGGTGATGATCGGGTACGGCGAGGGCTTCGGCGTCGACGTCACGTACTCCCCGGTCAAGTACGACGCCCTGTCGACGGGCAGTGCCGACTCGGCGCTGCGGATGCTCGAGTACTGGGACATCTCCCAGACCGCGCTCGTGTTCCCCACCGACACGATCATCGACTTCGACCTCGAGCCGATGCTCGAGGCGCACCGGCGGACGGGCGCGATCGCGACGATCGCCGCGATGGTGCGCGAGCCCGACGAGGTCGCGGAGAAGTACGGCGTCCTCGTCGCGGACGATCAGGATCGCGTCGAGGTCTTCGTCGAGAAGCCGAGCCTGGACGACCTTCGCGAGTACTTCCAGGCCTCGAACGAGGAGGAGTTCCGCCGCCTGCCTCTGATGACGAACGCGGGCTTCTACCTGATCGATACGGCTCGGATCCGGGAGATCGCCACCCATCCGGAGGTCGAGCGCATCCGCTCGAGCCGCCTGGACTTCGGCAAGGATCTCCTGCCGTGGCTCGTGGGCAACGGGTTCCCGGTGCACGTGTTCCCGGTGCGCCGGATCGGCGATCTCGGCAACGTCCGCGACTACCTGGAGACGATGATCGAGGCGCTGCGCGGGGATTTCGAGTCGGTGGACCGACTGCTGGGGGCCCCGTTCGACGCCGAGCGCAACGTCTGGATCGCTCCCGAGTCGCTCGCGATGCGCGACTCGACGAGCGGGAAGACGCTGGCCGAGAAGATCGCGGACGGGGCGGTGCGGATCGGGCCGGCGGTGAGGATCGGCAGGTTCTGCGAGATCCACCCCGGCGTCCGTATCTCCGAATCCAACCTCGACGACGACGTCGAGGTGCAGCGCGACGCCTCGATCGAGCGTTCGCAGATCCGCGATGGTGCGGTCGTCGGCCCGTCGGCGCGCCTGTTCGAGGCGGTGGTCGGCTCGATGTCCGAGGTCAGGTCCGAACCCTTCAACCCCACCTCGATCGAGCGCTTCGTGGCGCTCGGGGACGAGGTCGTGGTCTACCCCGGGGTGCATCTGGCGGACGAGGTCTCGGTGTACCCGCGGCTGAAGCTGCCGTTCGGGGTCAGCGTCCCCGGCGGCACCGAGATCGCGGGACCCGCGGACGTGCTGCGTCACCTCTAGCGATGCGGGCCTGACCGGATGCGCATCGGCCTGGCGCTCCCGCACTACGACTTCTCGATCCCGGGGGTGTCGCCGATCCGGTTCGAGGCGCTCGCGGAGGTCGCCGTCCGCGCCGAGCGGCTCGGGTTCGACAGCGTGTGGATGTCCGATCACCTGTTCGCTTCGCTGGCTCGCTACGGCGGTGGAGACGAGCGGTACGGATCGCTCGAACCGCTCTCGACGCTCGCGGCGCTCGCGCCGCTGACCGAACGGGTGCGGTTGGGAACCCTTGTGCTGTCGGCGGGGTTCCGCCACCCCGCGATCGTCGCGAAGTCGGTCACGGCGATCGACCGCCTCTCGGACGGCCGCGTCGAGCTGGGGATCGGGGCCGGATGGTTCGCCGACGAGTACCGGGCGTTCGGCTACGGGTTCGGATCGGTCGGGGAGCGGTTCGCGGTGCTCGAGGAGACCGTGGGCTACCTCGCTGCGCTGTTCGGGGAGGAGCCGGCGTCGTTCGAGGGGAAGCTGTTCGCGCTCCGTGGGGGGTACAACCACCCCCGGCCGGTGCAGGAACCGCGGCCGCCGCTGCTCGTCGGCGGCAAGGGTGGTCCGCGGATGCTGCGGCTCGCCGCGCGGTTCGCCGACGGCTGGAACACGGTCTGGCGGTGGACGCCCGAGGCGTACGGGGAGCGGGTGGCCGCCGCGCGCGAAGCGTGCGAGCGCGAGGGCCGCGAACCCGCGACGCTGCGGCTGTCCCTCGGCCTGTCCACCGTCGTCGGCGAGGACGAGGCGGACCTCGTCCGTCGATACGAGTTGATGCGGGAACGGCTCCCGCCGGGCGTCGTCGACGCGGTGCCGCTCGAGGAGCTGCGACGGGACGGGCTGGTCGGCACCCCCACCGACGTGCTCGAACGCCTCGAGCGGTTCGCCGCGCTCGGCGTGGGCGAGCTCGTCGTAGGTCCGGCGCCGGTCTGGTTCGCGTTGCCGGACCCGTCGATCCTCGACCTTCTGGCCGAACGCGTGCTCCCTGCGGCCAAGGCGCTCTGATGGACCCGCTCGACGCGGCGATCGCGGTGCTGCGGGAGGAGGGGCAGCCCCTGCACTGGACGAGGATCCAGGACCTGGCGCTCCGCCGCGGGTACCTCGACCCGTTCGAGGTCCCCGAGGTCCGCAGGAC
>CBRGMI010000250.1:0-3140 GCA_967797495.1 uncultured bacterium | reverse complement strand
CCGGCGGCATGGCCGAAGACGAGGGTTCAAGCACGCTCGGCAGCTAGGCAGGCGGAGCAACTTCCCGCTGGGGCGAGGGTCGCGGATGTACTTCCGGCGATGAGGCCCCACGAGCTCGAGCGCCGACTACGGGAGTGTCTCGCGGTCGAGTCGCATGAGCGACCGCCAAGAGCTAACGCCGCCCCAGACCACGATGTGGCCGTCGCCGCCTGCCCTGAGCTTGTCGATCTCATCTGTCGTATCACCAGCGGCGAGTGTGGTGTTAGCCCACTCGGCCGTCCTCAGGGTCCGGGAGAAGACGACCTAAGTACTCGGTGCCCTCGTCGGCCAGAAGGCGGTCCCAGCATGGTTCCCGTCACGAGTGCGTCCCCCGGCGTTGGAAGGACCTGAGTCCGATCGGGATCGTGAGCGTTCCACAGCGAGGCGGCTCGCCCCAGGAGGCCCACGGCGACTTTGATGTCGCCTCGCAGGAGCGCCCGTCGGGCGGCATACCCAAGTCTATGGAGCAGTGGTCGCCGCTCGGTGCCAACCTCATGGCGCTACCGGCGCACGTCGAGTCCTTGAACGGCGAGGGCCCCGCGCATGCCCGACGTGGCGGTGTACTTGCAGGTGAAGATGAGCACGCCCGAGCGGGGGAAGGCGACCTCGACCTCACCGTGTGCTCGGACGCCGCAGTTGAGGTCGATCCTCTGGCCCGGCACGCTGAAGTTGTGCGGGTGGAGGCCCTCGTTCCGGAGCTCGATGGTGACGGTCCCTCCGGCTGGGCCTTTCAGGACCGTTGGCTCGAAGTAGTCGTCGTCCATCTCCATCTCGATCGTTCCCCCATCGACCACGCGACCGATCCCGTGGAAATTCATTCCCTCCCCGTCTATCACGATGTGGTCCCGCTCCAGCTTCTCGGGTTCCAGGCCGCCACGACGCATCCGTCCGGGCCCGTAGCGCCCATAGTCCTCATTGCCCGTCGCCGGACGGCAGGGGTAGGTCTCGGGCACGGGCAAGGAGGTTTGAGTCGGCGAAGCCGGAGAGCCGATACCCATCTGCCCGCGCCCGGTCCCCGGCTCCTGGGCTGTCCCGTCGATCCCGTTGCTCTGACAGGCCGGAACGATGAGCCCGATGGCGAAGACGACCGCCGGGATGCTGGTGCGCCGCATGAGCCTCCCAATCCAAGCGCGACCGGCGACGCTACCACGACCGGTCGACTTCCGCGCCCGACACATTCAGCCTGGTGAAGGAGATACCACGAAAACGCGCGACAGGCCGACGACCCATGTGACGTGGCGATTTGGAGCGCCCGCGATGTTCGCCACCGCCCTTGACCGGCGGGCGCGGAACGCCGATGGGTGCGCGAAGCCACGATCTGACGATGGCTAGGCCACGTCCACCTCGATCGTGTGATAGCCGGTCGCCCCGTCCGGGAACGGCGGTGCGACTTCCCCGGTCTGAAGCGCACCCGTCCCATCGATAGCGCGCACCATAAGCGTGTGCGAACCGGGCGCGGCGCGCCATCGAAGCACCCATTGCCGCCACGTGTCCTCGGTGTCTGCGGTGCCCAGCTCCGCCGCCAGCCACGGGCCGTCGTCGATGCGGACCTCGACCTTCTCGATCCCTCTGTGCTGCGCCCACGCCACGCCCGCGATGGCCACCTCTCCGGGGAGGAGGCGGTCGGCCTTGCTCGGCGTGTCGATCCGCGACTGGGTCTTGATCGGAGCCTGCTCGGCCCACCCCCGCTCCACCCAGTAGGGGTCGAACGCCTCGAAGGTCGTGAGCTCCAGCTCCACCAGCCACTTCGTGGCGGACACGTACCCGTAGAGCCCGGGGACGATCATGCGGACGGGGAACCCGTGCTCGAGGGGCAGAGGCTCGCCGTTCATCGCGACCGCGAGCATTGCGTCACGACCGTCCATCACGATCGACGTCGGCGTCCCCGCCGTCCAGCCGTCGGCCGACCGACTCACGAGCTGGTCGGCGCCCGGAAGGGATCTCGCCGCGGAGAGGAGGTCCGCCAGCGGCACGCCGACCCAGCGCGCGTTGCCCACGTACCGACCCCCGACCTCGTTCGAGACGCAGGTGAGGGTGACGTCCCGCTCTATCAGCGGTCGGGCGAGGAGCTGCTCGTACGTCATGCTCAGCGGCTCCTCCACCATCCCGTGCACCTCGAGGGACCACCCCTCGGCCGACACCGAGGGAACGAAAAGCGCCGTGTCCACCCGATAGAAGCGGTCGTTCGGGGTGATGAACGGGTCAAGGCCCGAAACGCCGAGGTCCGCACCCTCGGCCACGGGCGCCGCCGGGTCGATCGCATCGGGGACACGGACGGCGGCGCGCGAGTCGCTGGCGTCAGCGCGGCGCACGAACCACTCCCCGACCCGATCTGCCGCGAGCGCGAGCCCAGCGGCTGCGACCGCTGTCCAGATGAACCGGCGTCGGTCATAACCACGCGGCGCGGGTAGTGGCTCCTCCACCTCGCGCACTTCGCGACCGCCGACCGGCGGGAGCCCCGCCGCCCGCCGGAGCAGGATGTAGGCACCGATCCCCGCCACGCCCCCGGCCAGCGACGGCACCGCGGCCATTGGCCCGTTCGACGGGCGGGTAACGGCCGCCAGGGCCCCGATGAGAGCGAAACCCAGGAGCCCAATGATCGCGAGGATGGGGCGGCGCACCGACGCGATGCCGAGGAGTACGGCGGCGAGCGCGAGTACGACACCGATCCCTCCCAGCAGGACCAGCTTGTCGGCGGTCCCGAAGGTCCGGATCGCGAAGCTCTTGAGCCATTCGGGCGTGACGTCGACCACCACGCCGCCAACAGCCAGGACCGGCGACGAGGCACCGTCGAGCACCCCGGCTACCAGGTGGGCAATGCCGAGAGCGACCATGCCCGACAGGATCCCCAGCGCCGCGCCGACGGCGACGCGCCGCTCGGCCCGCGTAGGAGGCGTGGCCGCCGGCGATGGCACGGTCGGCGGAGCGGTGCCTCGCATCGTCATCCGACAATAGAGGTTCGCGCCTTACCCGACCGCATTTGCCGCGGCTCATCGGATACCCATCGACATCGCCCAGGAGAAAGCCTCAGGGGAGGCTCGGCACAAGCCCATGCGGTCGGGTGGCGCACGATCCTCTACTGACGCGAGAGACTCTGCTAT
>CBRGMI010000249.1:0-3149 GCA_967797495.1 uncultured bacterium | reverse complement strand
GAGGCGGAGGGCTGGATCTCGAGGCTGAACGAGCGGCTCGAGGCCGAGCCCGACTTCGCGGGCGCGGTCGCGAGCGCCCATGCCGAGTACGCCCGCGAGCGAGCGCGCGACGACCCCCGCGCCGAGCGGCACGGCGGGGTGGGAGGGACCGGGAAGGGCCTGAAGTGCCTCCACGCGCACTACGCCAACCACCTCGCCGGCGGCGATGACGTGGTCGGGGCCTGGGTGGCGGGGACGGTCGAGCCGATCCACGACGAGCGACCGGGCCGAGTGGCGGCCGTGGACCAGGGGACGAACTCGACCCGTCTGCTCGTGGCCGAGCCGGACGGGGCGGGTGGGTTCGAGGACCTCGCGCGCGACATGGTGATCACCCGGCTGGGTCAGGGTGTCGACGAGACGGGCAGGCTCGCCCCCGAGGCCCTCGAACGCACGCTCGCGGTGCTCGCCCGCTACGTCCGCCGAGCCAGGGCCCTGCACGTCGAGCGGATCCGCGTCGCCGCGACGGCCGCGGTTCGGGACGCCGCCAACGCCGCCGAGCTCGAACGCCCCGTCGGCGAGCTCGCCGGATCCGCGCTCGAGATCGTGAGCGGGGAGGAGGAGGCCCGGCTCTCGTTCCTCGGCGCCACCCGAGGGCTGGACGCCCCGCCACCCTTCCTGGTGCTCGACATCGGCGGCGGCTCGACCGAGTTCGTCCTGGGCTCCGAGCGTCCGTCGGCCGCGATCTCGACCCCGATGGGGAGCGTCCGGCTCACCGAACGCTTCGTGCGGAGCGATCCTCCCGAGGCGGGTGAGCTGGACCGGATGCGCGAGGCCGTCGGCGAGCTGCTGGACGGCGTCGAGCGCGCGATCCCCGTCCGCGACTCGCACACGTTCGTCGCGGTGGCGGGGACGTCGACGACCGTCCAGGCCCTCGCCCTGGGGCTGGACTTCTACGACCCCGAGCGGATCCACCGCACCCGCCTCTCGCGGGAGGGTGCCGCTCGGGTCGCCTCGCAGCTGGCAGCGATGACGACCGCCGAACGGGCCGCGCTGCCCGTGATGGCGCCGGGTCGCGCCGACGTGATCGTCGCGGGGGCGGTGATCCTGGTCGAGGTGATGGAGCGGTTCGGGTTCGAGGAGGCGATCGTGTCCGAGACCGACATCCTCGACGGGCTCGTGCTCGAGATGCTCGGGCCGGCCGATGCCCGCGTTCGGTAGCCGAACCGGGTGGCCGCCTCCGGGCGCGTGCCTGAGGGATGGCGAAGCACCGACTTTCAGCCGATGAAGTAACGACATTCAGCCCATAGGAAGTCTCGACCTTCGGCCAATGGCAGGTGACCCCCGGTCGGCCTACGGTGAGGGCCGAAGAAGTGGCCCTGCCCGCGTGCCGACGGCGCCGGTGCAGGGCAGGAGGTGAGGTCGGATGGCCATCGGCGACGCTCGATCGCGGGACGCGGGTCCACCCACGCCGTCGTTCGACACGGTCCGGCGCGGATACGCCCCCGATCAGGTCGCCGAGTACCTGCAGCGCGTGGCGACGTTCGTGCTGAGCCTCGAGGCGCGGCTCACCGAGACGATGTCCGAGCTCCTCGAGACGAAGCGGGACCGCGACGATGCGCGAGCCGCGCTCGAGGCCTCGGCCGCCCAAGATCCGAACGACGGCGCCTCGGACCGAGTGACCCAGCTCGTTCAGACCTTCGACCATGAGGTGAGCGGGCTGCTCCGCGATGCCGAGATCGAGGCCGAGCGCCTCCGGTCCGACGTGCGGATGGAGGCGGACCGCATCCTCGTGCTCGCGAGGCAGGAGGCCAAGCGCGTCATCGGGGAGGCGGACGCCGAAGCCGAACGGATCCGGGCGGATGCGCGGATGCTGGAGCGGGAATCCCAGATCCGTGCCGGGCGACTGATCATCGAGGCGCGCGAGGAGGCCGACCGAGCCGAGAGCCATCTCGGGACGGTCCGGGGGCGGATGCTCGACACATTCCGGGACATCCGCGAGCGGACCATCACCGCGCTGGGCGAGGTCGAGGCCGTGATCGAGAGCGGAGCCACGTCCGATCGGGTGGTGATCGTCGACGAGGCCGTCGAGCTCGAAGGGGACGATGCCCCGGGGCTCGCGGCCGACGATGCCGCCGGGCTCGCGCCCGCCAACATTCCGAAGGTTCCGCGACCGGATCTGTAGGCCGAGAAGCCCTGACGCAGGTGTCGATGCGATCGCGGAGTGTTCGGTAACCTGTCCCGCCGTGCCGAAGAATACCCGCCACCGACAGCTCGCGAGGCAGCATCAGCGTCGCCAGGCCGAGCGCAGGAACCAGCAGCGCAAGCGTCAGTTGACGACGATCGTGGTCGCGCTCGTGATCGCGCTCGTGGGCGGGGGGATCGCCTACGTCGCGTTCACCGGCGGCGACGACACGCAGGCGGGCGCCTCGGGCGCGACCGGAACCACGGACCAACCCACCGGGGCCACGGGCGCGACGGGTAGCTCGAACACCGTCGAGCCTCAGCCCGGACCCGCGGAAGTCGCCTGCGGCGGCAAGGAGCCCGAGGACGCCACGAAGCCGAAGCCGCAGTTCTCGGAGCCCGAGCAGGTCGTGAAGGAGGGGACCACCTACACGGCGGAGATGCAGACCTCGTGCGGCACGATCGTGATCGAGCTCCTGGCCGACCGGGCGCCGCAGACGGTGAACTCGTTCGTATTCCTCGCGCAGAAGGGGTATTTCGATGGGCAGCGGATCCACCGCCTCGACACGTCGATCGACGTGATCCAGGGCGGCGACCCGACGGGCACCGGGTCCGGAGGGCCCGGGTACACGATCCCCGACGAGCTCACCGGCGACGAGTCCTACGGTCCCGGGACCCTCGCGATGGCCAACGCCGGGCCCGATACCGGCGGCAGCCAGTTCTTCCTCATCACGGGCGACGCCGGGCACAACCTGGACTCGAGTCCCGCGTACACGATCTTCGGGATGGTGGTCGAGGGCCTGGACGTCGCCAAGCGGATCCAGGAGCTGCCGATCCAGGACCCCTCGACCGGTATCCCGGGCCAGCAGCCGAAGCAGTCCGTCTACATCGAGAAGGTCACGATCCGCGAGAGCGGGTAGGGGGTAGGCTGCCGGTCGCCCGGGTGCCGGAACTGGCAGACGGATGCGCCTTAAAAGCGCTGGTCCCGA
>CBRGMI010000248.1:0-3160 GCA_967797495.1 uncultured bacterium | reverse complement strand
TCAGTCCTCGCCCTGGTCGCGCGTGAACCCCAGCTCGCCGTCGAACTCCTGGAGCTTCTCGATGTGCATCCACGAGTGCGCGCTCGAGATCCGCACCAGCAGCTCGTGGACGTCCTCGTCCGACAGGTCGCCCGGCTTCTCCTTGATGATGAAACGGCAGCGGAAGTGGTCGCCGGTCTCGGTCATCGCGCCGGTGGGTGGGAACACCTTCGTGCCGCGGCTCGAGATCATCTTGAGCGACAGCTTCGTGTCGTGCGTGAGCTCCATCAGCGACGAGCCGAGCTCGGTGGCCGACAGCGGCGACTCGACGAAGACGTCCAGGCCGACGACGGAACGGCTCGCCGGCCGAACGTAGTCCGGGCGCGGGTCGATCTTCGGCAGCTGCAGCGGCCTGACGTCGCGGATGGTCCAGGTCTCGGTGCGCTTGCCGAGGTTGCCGATGATCGCGTTCGTGTAGTCCGTCGTCGGCGTCCCCCGGTCGTACCCGAGCACGTCGCCCGTGAGCACCCCGGACTCGAGGGTGACGAACACCGCGTGCTCGATCGCCGCCGCCTGCTCGAAGAACCCGAGGTAGCGCAGCATCAGGACCGACGACAGGATCACCGCCGTCGGGTTGATCACGTCCTTGCCGGCGTACTTGGGCGCCGAGCCGTGCACCGCCTCGAAGATCGCGACCTCGTTGCCCACGTTCGCCGAGGGCGCGAACCCCAGCCCGCCGATCAGCGCCGAGGACAGGTCCGACAGGATGTCGCCGTTCATGTTGGTGGTGACGATCACGTCGAACTGCTCCGGCCGCTTGACGAGCTGGTGCGCGCAGTTGTCGACGATCACGTGCCAGGACTCGAGCTCCGGGTACTCGGGCGCGACGCGCTCGAACACGCGCTTCAGCGTGCCCTCGGAGAGCTTCATGATGTTGGCCTTGGTCGCGCAGGCCACCTTGGTTCGTCCCTCGCTCCGGGCGTACTCGAACGCGAACCGTGCGATCTTCTCCGAGCCCTTCTCGCTGATCAGCTTGAGCGCCTGGGCGACGCCGGGCGTCTGCAGGTACTCGATCCCCGCGTACAGGTCCTCGACGTTCTCCCGGACCATCACCAGGTCGATGCCCCGGCCGCTGTACGGGGTCCTGACGCCCGGCATCTCGCGGACCGGCCGGACGTTGGCGTAGGTCTCGAACAGCTTGCGGAGCGTGACGTTCGCCGACTTCTCCCCGAAGCCCACGGGGGTCTCGAGCGGCCCCTTGAGGGCCACACGCGTCCGCGAGATCGACTCGATCGTCTCGGGCGGGACGCCCGACGGCAGGCCCTTCCTGAAGACCTCGGCGCCTGCCTCGCACTCCTCCCAGGTGATCGGCACGCCGGCCGCCTCGATGATCCGGCGCGCGGCGGCCACGCACTCGGGCCCGATCCCGTCGCCGGGGATGAGCGTGACGACGGTCGGGTCGGACGGCGTGGCGGTCACGTCAGCTCCTTCGGGCCGGGATGGGCGGTCATCCTAGCGTCGAGCCTCCGCCGCGACCGCGGCAGGACGCGCCCGGGGTGGCGCCCGAACGCTCGACGATTGGTACCCTCGGCGGTTCATGCGCTCGAACCCCACCCGTCCGCGTCTGCTCGTCGTCGCGCTCGTCCTGGCCGCGTTGCTCGCCGCCTGCACGGCGGCCTCGGGCCGGACGGGTGACGAGAGCCCCGCGACCGGCATGGCCGGGCCTTCGGGGTCGCCCTCGCCCGGTCCCGACCTGACGAAGCTCGAGCAGGCCAAGGTGAATCTCAAGCACCTGGTCTTCATCGTCCAGGAGAACCGTTCGTTCGATCATTACTTCGGGACGTTCCCGGGGGCCGAGGGCATCCCGATGCGAAACGGGAAGCCGACGGTCTGCGTCCCCGATCCGATCACCAACAAGTGCGTCCGTCCCTACCACACGAGCGAACAGCTCCAAGAGGGGGGTCCGCACGGCCAGCGACACTCGGTGCTCGACGTCGACGGCGGGAGGATGGACGGGTTCGTCAGGACCGCGATCGACAGCCCGCTGTACTGCGCCGATCACCGCTCGGCTCCGAGGTGCGCGGGGTACCTCGGGCCGCAGGGGCAACCGGACGTCATGAGCTACCACACCGCGAAGGAGATCCCGAACTACTGGCGATACGCGAAGGAGTTCGTCCTGCAGGACCACATGTTCGCGCCCGCGGACTCGTGGACGCTGCCGGCGCACCTGTTCCTGGTGTCGGCTTGGGCCGCCCACTGCGCGAACCCCCGCGACCCGATGTCGTGCGTCTCGAACCTCGACCTCGTCCCGGAGTTCCAGACGATGCGCGCGCACCGAGACGTCCCACTCTGGGCGTGGACGGACATCACCTACCTCCTTCACGAGAACGGGGTTTCGTGGGGGTACTACGTCGGCGACGACACGTGCTTCTTCGACCCGTGCCCCGGTCATCCCCGGGAGAACACGGTCGCGCAGCAGAACCCGCTCCCGTGGTTCACGACGATCCGCGAGACGGGCCAGATGGATCGGATCCAGACGCACAGCCAGTTCTTCCGGCAGGCCGCGACCGGGAACCTGCCGTCGGTGTCGTGGGTCATGCCGTACAACGGGGTGGGGGAGCATCCGGCCTCGGGCGCGCCGATCTGGAAGGGCCAGCGGCACGTCACCAACGTCGTGAACGCGCTGATGCGCGGCCCGGACTGGAACGAGACCGCGATCTTCCTCACGTGGGACGACTGGGGCGGGTTCTACGACCACGTCGAACCCCCGCGCGTCGACCTGAACGGCTACGGGATCCGCGTGCCCGGCCTGCTGATCAGCCCGTGGGCCCGGGCGGGCCTGATCGACTCCCAGACGCTGTCGTTCGACGCCTACCTCAAGCTCATCGAGGATCTGTTCCTGGACAAGGAACGGCTGAACCCGGCGACGCTCAGCCGGCCGGACTCGCGGCCGACGGTCCGCGAGAGGGCCGCGATCCTGGGGAACCTTCTGAAGGAGTTCGACTTCACGCAGGACCCGATCCGGCCGCTGATCCTGGACCCCAGACCCTAGCTGTCCCTAGGGGATTGCCGGCTTGAGCGACCCTTGTTGGCGGATCGGTGGTTGCTGGCCCGCCTGGATTCGAACCAGGACTAACTGATCCAGAGTCAGCCGGGCTACCGTTACCCCACGGGCCAGTGG
>CBRGMI010000247.1:0-3165 GCA_967797495.1 uncultured bacterium | reverse complement strand
TCGACCACCGGACGCAGGTAGGGCAGGGGCGCGCTGCCGAACACCTCGTCGTTCCCGTACGTCCGGCCGTTCGAGGTGGAGAAGTAGACGGTGTCGGCCGGGCGGTCCCCGTAGAGGAGCACCTGGCCCGTGGTGCGCCGGACGGCGCCGAACCACCGCCGGATGCTCGGGTCGAACGGCACCGGGATCCCGCGATACACCTGGCACGAGGTCGTCGCGCAGATCGGCGTCTTCAG
Organism: uncultured bacterium; assembly: GCA_967797495.1. Taxonomy (GTDB): domain Bacteria; phylum Actinomycetota; class UBA4738; order UBA4738; family HRBIN12; genus DASSJM01. The sequence goes on along the minus strand of CBRGMI010000247.1, from coordinate 2,929 downwards.
CGCCTCGCCCTCGGCGCCCTCCCACCCGGTGGTCGCGAGCGCGTAGCTGCGGGCCGCGATCGCCTGCGCCTCGAGGGCCGCGCGCGGCCACGACGGCGGAACCTCGGCGATGCCCTTCAGGTAGTCCTCGAACGGCAGCGTCAACGTGAGCGCGAGCGTCCCGTCGTCCGAACGCCTGACCGAGAGCGTCCCGGGGTAGCGCGCCGCGAGCCGGGGCCGGTGGTACCGAACGCACCGAGATGCGACGCGCGGGTAGGCGCCGCGAACCAGGAGCGACCCGCCCTGGGACCTGATGACGGCGGACGTGGGCGCCTCGGATGTGGGTGTCGCGGACGCGGTGGGGCTCGACGGCGCCGTCGCGGGTTCGGATTTCGTTCGGTCCGCCCTCGGTGCCGGCGTCGAGGTGCAGGCCCCGCCCGCGACGAGCAGCGCGACCGCGACCACGCGGAACCGCGGACCTGGAGGTGCGAGCGCGGCCACCCGAGCACGCTAACAGGTCGCCCCGAGTTGCCGATCGGGGCATCCAGGGGCGAGGATCGGGGCATGCGGGAGCCTGCCCGGACGAGCGTTACCCCATGAGCGTCACGGAGATCCCGGAGCTGCGGATCGAGCTCGGGCCCGCCGCCGAGGCGATCCAACGGGCGGGCCGCAGGCTCGCCGACCTGCTCGCGATGGTCGACGAGCCCGATCGCGGCGTCCGTGGCCTGGAATGGACCCTGCGCGAGCTCGTCGCCCACCTAGAGGCTCGGTCCGGTCGGTTCGCAGCGTACCTGTCGGGGGCGGCGGTCCCCGAGGGCGAGATCGCCGGCATCGCCGAGGAGAACCGACGTGACGTCGACGAACGCCGCGAGCGCCCGCTCGCCGACATGGTCGAGGAGCTGCGGTCCAACGCCTCGACCTTCGTCGCCACGACCCACGGAAAGCTCGGCGCGGACCCGTTGCCGTGGTACTCGGGGGTCACGTTGGATGTCGCGACCGCCTCCGGGCTGCTTCTCGGCGAGCTGATCGTGCACGGCTACGACGCGGCGAGGACACTCGGGCGCCCCTGGCCGATCGCGGGCAACGACGCCCGAACGGTGATCCGCGCCATGGCGACGCTCGCGCCCTGGTACGTCGACCCCGACGCGACGCGCGGCGACCGCACGACGTACCGGGTCGTGGTCCGCGGGGGACCGGCGTTCCGGGTTCGGGTCGACGATGGCACGGCCTCGATCGAACCCGCCAAGGGCGACGCGGACTGCACGATCCGGGCCGAGCCCTCGGCGCTGGTCCTGCTGTCGTACGGGCGTATCACGCTATGGCGTGGAGTCGCGAGGGGAAAGTTCGTCCCGAGGGGGCGCCGCCCGTGGCGGGCGCTGGGGTTCGCACGATCGTTCCTCCCACCCTGAGCCTGTCGGCTCCCCGAGGGGAGCGGTCCCGGGCGGACGTTTAGACTCCACGGATGGACGAGCGCAGGATCGTCGTCACCAAGGACGGCCCGTACCGCGTCGAGGGCGGGGTCCCGTTGTTGCGCACGGCGATCGTGCAGACCGAGCGCGGCGAGCCGGTCGCATGGGACGAGGGTCCCGAGTTCGAGACCCCGGGCGAGGTCTACGAGCTCTGCCGCTGCGGCCGGTCGTCGACCAAGCCCTTCTGCGACTCGACGCACGAACGGATCCCGTTCGACGGCACCGAGACCGCCGATCGAGGCCCGATCGCGCAGCGGCGCGAGGCCTGGGAGGGCGAGGCGAACCACGTCCTGTACGACGACCTGTCGCTCTGCACGCACGCCGGGTTCTGCCGCAACGTCAGGACCGGCGTGTGGGAGATGGTCGAGGAGGCGGACGATCCGGAGGTGCGGAGCGAGTTCGCCGCGATGGTCCAACGCTGCCCCTCGGGCCGGCTCGCGTTCGCGGTGCTGCCCGACCCCGAGACGGTCGAGCCCACGTTCGAGCCGTCGGTCGGCGTCGAGCCCGACGCTTCCTACTGGATCCGCGGCGGGATCCCGGTCGTCTCCGAGGACGAGACGCCGTACGAGGTGCGCAACCGTCAGACCCTGTGCCGGTGCGGGCAGTCGCGCAACAAGCCGTTCTGCGACGGGTCGCACAAGCAGTTCGGGTTCGACGACCCCGCGCTGCCGGAATGAGCGCCACCCCCGCCGAGCACCCGAGTCCCGTCTCGGGCCGCTAGGGGGTCGGTTCCTCGGCGAGCCGGGCGTCGATCACGGGCTCGACGTCGGGATCCAGCCCGGCCGAACGACGCGCCCGCCGAGCCCGGAGCAGGTCGTAGGAGGCTTCGAGCTCTCCCTCGATCTCCTTGAGCCGAGTGCGCTCCTTGGTGGAGGCCTCGCCGCGCGACTCCTTGTCGAACAGCTCATGCTCCTCGTGGGCGAGCCGCTCGATGTGCTCGATGAGGTCCTTGTCCTCCTCCATCGAGGGGAAGCCTATGCCAGTTCGAGGGGGGCCGACCCGTCCACCCGGGCGGCCGCGGTGACCTCTCGAGCGTGGGCGCGGCCCGGGATGAACCGGTTCGCGACCACCGCCGCGACCAGCAGCACCAGGCCGGCCACCAGGAGCGAGATGCGGAAGCCGCTCATCCAGGAGTCGCGGAAGGCCGCGACCACCGCACCCTGCTGCTCGGGCGCGAGCCCGGACAGCTGCGAGGGATCCAGCGTGCCGTGTCCGGCCGTCGCCTCGATCGCGGACTGCGTGGTCGGCGGGAGGCCGAGCCCGCTCAGTGCGGGAGCGAACACGGCGTTGAGCCTCGTAGTGAGGATCGTGCCCAGCAGCGCGATGCCGAACACGCCACCGACCTCCCTGGCGGTGTTCGTCGTGGCGGAGCCGAGGCCCGCGCGTTCGGGGCCCACCGCGTTCATGACCGCGGCCGTCATCGGCGCCATCGTGGCGCCGATCCCGATGCCCATCATCGCGAAGACCGGCGCCAGCAGCAG
>CBRGMI010000246.1:0-3171 GCA_967797495.1 uncultured bacterium | reverse complement strand
GGGCTCCGAGCCCGGAGCGCGAACCATGCGGATCGGTCCACCCCAGCACGACGAACTCCTGCTCGTTCACGCACTTGAACTTCAACCACTCCTTCGAGCGCCCGTGCGCGTAGGGGGCCGAGGCACGCTTGGCGATGAGGCCCTCCCACCCTTTCTCGCACGCGGCGCGGAAGGCGACCTCGCCCTCCTCGTCCAGGTGCTCGGAGAAGCGGATCGGGTCCGCGAAGGCGAGCGCGCCGTGCAGCACCGACTTCCGCGCGAGCAGCGGCAACGCGGAGAGGTCGTAGCCGTCGAACCAGATCAGGTCGAACAGGTAGAAGACCACGGGCACGGCCGCTACCTGCGCCGCGCTGGGTCTCGCGTTCTGCATGCGTTCCTGGAGGCGGGAGAACGAGGTGAGATCCCCCTTGAAGGCAACGATCTCGCCGTCGGCGATCAGCGGAGCGGTGTCGTGCCGGAGGATGGCTTCAGCGAGATCCGGGTAGTGGGTCGTGCGGTCCTTCTCGTTCCTCGTGATCAACCGGACGGTCGAACCACGCCTCCACAGCAGCGAGCGCTGCCCATCCAGCTTGGCCTCGAACACCCACGCGGGGTCGGAGAACGGGTCCTTAGCCAGCGTGGCCAGCATGAGCGGCGTGAAGGCCGGCATCGCTCGACGCCGGAGCAGGCGACGATCGCGGGCGTCGAGTTCGTCGAGGATGGGGTTCATGCGGCGGAAGTCAGCGATCCAGCAAGGGCTCGAGCCACTCCGGCACGACCCGCCCCTCGGTCCGCACGAACGGCGGTTCGAGGTCGGGCACTCGCTCGAGGGTGGCGGTGGCCTCATCGATCGGGATGGAGGCGATTCGTCTCTCCGCCTCGATCTGCATCGGAACGAGACGCACGTCACCCGCCGTGCACACGCCCGTCGCCTCCGACCGACCCAGGGCGAAGGCCATCGCCGCATCGATCGTCGACTGCTCATCGAGCGGCTCGTACCACGTGGCGAAACGGCGCTCCTCGCCCGCCCTCCAGAGATTCCTGGCGACGGCCTTGATCAACATGAGGGCCGCATCCTGCGCGTGGACCTCCTCGACGAGCGCCTCGAAGTCGTGAAAGAACTCCGGGTAGCGAGTGAGGCGGTAGTTGTACGGCGTGAGGACCGTGTCGAAGGGGAATCGTCGCAGCGCCTCCAGATGCACCGCGGGCGCCTTCATCCCGTGCCCGGTGATGCCGATCGCGTCGACGAGCCCTTCCTCACGAGCGCGGATCGCGCCCTCGAGCGCCCCGCCAGACGCCGTTCGCCGGTCGAGATCGTCGAAGGCCCCGACGGAGTGGAGCTGCACCAGGTCCACTCGCGTCACCTGCAGTCGTTCGAGCGAGCGGCTGATGCTGTCGTACGCCTCCGTCGCCGTCGGGTCTCCCGTCTTGGTCGCGAGGAAGATCCGATCGCTGATCCTCTGCATCCACGTTCCGAGCCTCAGCTCGGAGTCGCCGTAGTCCGCCGCCGTGTCGAAGTGATTGATGCCCGAATCCAGCGCGAGCCGGATCGAACGATCGGCGATCTCCTGCGTGACCTCGGAGAGGGCCGCCCCGCCGTAGATCAGCACGCTGCTCATGTGGCCGAGGCGTCCGAGTCTCCGTTGCTCCATCGGCGTTGTACCTCCGGTCGGCCCTCCACCCTATCGAAGAGAACCTTGGGCAAGCAGACTCCTCGAGGGCGAGAAGGCGATCCTGCCGAACTCTCGTACGCTCCGGTCGGCGTTGCTCGGCGGCGAGCGGAGTGACGGCGGTACGGACCTCGAGGTCGGGCGGCGGGGGTGCGGGAAGCCGATATGCAGATCGCATCGGGCATCCACCGGATCGGAGACCGCAGCATCATCAATGCCTACCTCATCGAGGAGGCGAACGAGGTCACCCTCGTGGACGCAGGTATAGCCGGCCTGTACCGCGACATCCCGAAGGAGCTCGCGTCGATGGGCCGAGCGATCGAGGACGTGCGCGCCCTGGTGCTGACCCACGGCCACAGCGACCACATCGGCTTCGCCGAACGGCTCCGCACCGAGCGACACGTCCCGGTTTCGATCCACGAGGCCGACGCGGCGCTCGCCCGCGGCGAGGTGCCGAACCCCTCGAAGGGGTTCGGTCCGATTAAGGTCGGGCCGCTCGTCGGGTTCCTCTGGTTCTCGCTGCTACGTGGCGGCCTTCGGACCCGACATCTCGGCCAGGTCTCGACGTTCGGCGACGGCGCGACCCTCGACGTGCCTGGGAGCCCGGTCGTCACCCTCACGCCCGGCCACACGCCGGGCTGCGCCGTGCTCCATTTCCGGTCGCTCGGCGCGCTCGTGATCGGCGATGCGTTCGCGACCTACGCGGTGACGACGGGGGCTCGGGGCCCGCGCGTCGCTCCGTTCACCGCCGACGCCGCACAGGCGGTCGAGTCGTTGAAGCGGATCGAGGATGTGTCCTCGGACCTCGTGCTCCCCGGACACGGCGATCCCTGGACAGGAGGCGTCCAGGAAGCCGTTCGGCTCGTGCGCGAGTCAGCCGCGTCGAACGCTCGGGGCTGACGCGATCAGCGACGCGGAGCGGCGCGTCGTGGCCGAAGCGACTTGCGCACCACGGGCCGGGTGGGCTTGCGTCGGGCCACTTCTCGGAATCCGGCGCGGTCGTACATGGACTTCGCGCCGAAGAACATGTCGTCCGGGTGACTTCGTTGGTCCTTGTCCACCGGATACGCCTCCACGAGTCGGGCGCCCCGCGAGCGCGCGTAGTCCACGGCGGCCTCGAGCATCCGCTGTGAGAGGCCTCGACCTCGAGCCTTGCTGTCGACGAAGAAGCAGACGATGGACCACACCGGCCGGTCGTCCACGGGCTTCATCACCGGGGACCGGCGGAGCTTCGCGTAGTCCTCTTTCGGCCCCAGCGACACCCAGGCGATCGGAACGCCGTCTTCGTATCCGATCAACCCGGGCATGGTGCCCCGATCCACCAGTGCCTTCATCGCCCGCCGGTTCTGCTGGCCCGCACCGGTACCGGCTCCGACCTTCCGATAGAACATGCAGAAGCAGGTTCGAACGATCGGCCGATCGAACAGCTCGACCAGGTCGGGCCACCGTTCCTTCGTGACCGGGTGAGCTTCGAACCCCATCGGGCATCAATCTACCGGAAGGCGGTCTCGTCCTCGAGGAT
>CBRGMI010000245.1:0-3184 GCA_967797495.1 uncultured bacterium | reverse complement strand
CTCGGGTTCGGCGACGACGACATCCGGCGAGCGCTGAGCCGAACGCTCCGCGAACGCCCGTCGAGCTGACCCGAACGCCTACACGCAGGTGCAGTGCACGTCGGCCTCGCCGCAACCCGCGCACCGGATCGTGCAGTAGCGGTCGGATCCGACGTGGAGATGGTGCTCGTCGTGCCCGCCCGCCACCGAGCCGCAGATCGCGCATCTCCACCCGTCGGCCGGACCACCACACTTCGCGCACAGGAGGGTCTCGGTCGCCACCGCTCTCCGATCCTTCCCTCTAGCTCCGGCCCGCCAAGATCCCGCGGAGCGCGAGCAACGCTCCCGCCACGAAGATCAGTACGGCCAGGTAGATCAGCCCGAGGTGCCCGAGCGTATCGAAGTGGTTCGGGTAGTGCGCCGGAAGCGCCACCAGCAGCCCGAGGACGGGCGCGCTCACGGCGCCGACCCAGGCCCAGAGCTGACCCCGACGCACGCCATACACGACGAGGAACAGCACGGCGATCCCTGTCGCGGCGATGAACCCGGAGACCGCAAGGTGCAGGTGGCTCACGTACTCGAACAGCGATGGGCTGAAGGCCTGGATCTCGTCCTTGCCCACGTTCACCTCGTTCGGCCCGATCCCGAGCTCCAGGAAGCTGTCCGTGAAGTTCCGGACGAAGAAGATCACCGCGTAGCCGATGAACCCCACGGCCGCGATCCCCATCAGCCACGACCCCACCCGGAGCGACGTGTCGGCGCCACCGGTCTCCTGCCTCTCTGCCGCGATCGTCGTCATCGCGATCACCTCCTCGATGGTTCAGGACGAGCGCCGGCTGCCCCGTATTGCAGCTTCCGTGCGATGCAATAAGGTCGGCCCATTCGTCGTCCTCGTTGTCGGAGGCGCGTGTTGGTGGCCAGAGCGACCGGGATGAGCGAGCTCGTGACCGCAGAGCGGACGAAGGACGCGTTCCGGCGGCTCATCGACCCCGAGCTGCCGGGCCTGTATTCGCTGGCTCACCGGCTGGTTCGGGACGGAGCGGAGGATCTGGTGCAGGAGGCGCTGTTGCAGGCCTATCGAGCGTTCGGAACGCTCAGGGACGATGCGGCGACCGGGCGATGGTTGAAGACGATCCTCGTGAACGTGTTCCGCGACGACCTCCGCAAGCGGACCCGGTCGGTGGAGGAGCTCCCCGTCGAGGAGGTCGAGGGCTTCTCGTTGTACCGAACGCTGGTCGAGGTAGATCCGCTGCCGTACTCGGACACGCTGCACCAGGACTTCCTCACGGCGTTCGGGAAGGACGACGTGCGCGAGGTCCTGATGCGCCTTCCGGAGATCTACCGGGCGCCGTTGGTGCTCAAGTACATGGACGGGTTCGTCACCAAGGAGATCGCCCGCATGCTGGACGTCCCGCTCGGGACGGTCCTCGCCCGCCTCCACCGCGGGCGCAAGCGGTTCGAGCGGGAGATGTGGGCCTACGCGGAGGAAGCGAGCCTGCTCGCTGGGAGGGACGATCGATGACCGAGACGCAGGGACTGATCCCGTGCTCGGAGGCCGTGAGGAAGCTCTGGGATTACCTCGACAACGCCGTGTCGCCCGAGGACCAGGAGAAGGTCGAGAAACACCTGTCGTTCTGTCGAACCTGCTGCGGCGAGCTCGAGTTCGCCAAGGAGCTCCGGGCCTTCCTCGCCTCCGGGAGCGCGCTGGAACTCCCGGTGGACGTGAAGGCCAGGCTCGAGCGCTTCGTGCAGGAGCTCTAGCGCGATGGCACGTGAGCCCGCGGCCCACGATCTGATGTTCCAGGACGAGATCAAGGACACCGTTCGGCGGGCCTACGCCGCGATCGAGACCGGGGGCGGCGAGACCGTCGCGCGTCGGCTGTACTCGGAGGAGGAGCTCGCCGAGGTTCCGCCCGGCGCGGTCGAGTGGGCCCTCGGCGTGGGGAACCCGGTCAGGTATGCCCTCCTGCAGCCGGGTGAGACGGTGCTCGACATCGGTTCGGGGGGCGGGATCGACACGATCCTCGCTGCTCGGCGAGTGGGCCCCGAGGGGGCGGCGATCGGTCTCGACGTCGTCGAGGCGATGCTGGAGCGCGCTCGGGTCCATGCGACGGAGGCCGGTGTCGCGGGCTCAACCGAGTTCATCCGGGGAGAGATGGAGGACATCCCGCTTCCCGACGGCTCGGTGGACGTCGTGATCTCCAACGGCGTCCTGAACCTGTCGGCGCGCAAGAGCCGCGCCCTCGCCGAGATCTTCCGGGTGCTCGGGCCGGGCGGGAGGATCTCGTTGGCCGACCTCACCGTCGAGGGAGAGCTGCCACCGGAGGTGGCCAACGATCAGAGCGCGTGGGCCGGCTGAGTGTCGGGCGCCCTGGCGGAGCGTGTCTTCGCCGAGAAGCTCGAGAGAGCGGGGTTCGAGGACGTGTGGGTCGGAGGCCATCGCTCGTACGGGATCGAGGACGCGGCGAGGTACCCGCTGTTCACACCGGAACTGATCGAGGTCATGAAGAGAACGATCTCGCCCGAACGCCAGGATCACGTGGCCACTGGTGTGATCGTGAAGGCGCGAAGGCCGTAAAGGCCGCCGATCGCGCTAGTCGAGCGCGAGCAAGGCCGCCATCACGCCGAAGCCGGCCGCGATGCCGACGAACTGCAGGATCGAGACGCGCAGTTCGGTCGTCTTGTGGAGCTCGGGGATCAGGTCCGAGCCGGCGATGTAGATGAACCCGCCGGCCGAGAGCGCGAGCATCGGTCGGACCACTCCGCCGACAGCATCCTCGAGCACGAGCGTGATGATCGCGCCGGCCACAGCGGTGAGCGCCGTCAGGAAATTGAAGAGCAGTGCCCGTCTGGGCGTGAGCCCGGCGTGGACCAGGACGCCGAGGTCGCCCATCTCCTGCGGGATCTCGTGCAGGACGACCGCTGCCGTCGTGGCGATGCCGAGCGGGGCGCTCGCCAAGTACGACCCCGCGATGATCGCGCCGTCGACGAAGTTGTGGAGCCCATCGCCGAGCAGGTTCGTCATCGCGACCGGATGGATGTGCCCGTGCGCCGGCGCCTCCAACCGGTGATGCATGTGGATGAACTTCTCGAGCACGAAGAACCCGAGGATCGCGGCCGCCATCACCCACGAGATCCCGACTGTGATCCCGCCATCGTCGGCGAGCTCCGGCAGGATGTGGAACAGCGCGTCACCGAGGAGCGC
>CBRGMI010000244.1:0-3200 GCA_967797495.1 uncultured bacterium | reverse complement strand
ACATAGGGCATCGTGAAAGGAGGGCCCGATGGCCCAGATGCTGCGTCCGCCCTCGAAGCTCCCGGTCGAGGGGCGCTTCCCGTCGCTGGCCGGCGCGACCGCTTGGCTGAACTCACCTCCGCTGGACCCGGAAGGCCTCCAGGGGAAGGTGGTCGTCGTCGACTTCTGCACGTACACGTGCATCAACTGGCTCAGGACGCTGCCGTACGTACGCGCCTGGGCCGAGAGGTACCGGGATCTCGGGCTCGTCGTCATCGGCGCGCACACGCCCGAGTTCTCCTTCGAGAGCGACCTCGACAACGTCCGCCAGGCGCTTGCGGCGATGGCCGTCGAGTATCCGATCGCCGTCGACAGCGGGTACGCGATCTGGGACGCGTTCGCGAACCACTACTGGCCCGCCCTGTACTTCATCGATGCGACCGGCCGGATCCGGCATCACTGGTTCGGTGAGGGAGACTACGAGCGATCGGAGAACGTGATCAAGCAGCTCCTCGTCGATGCCGGCGCCGGTGACGCCGTCGACGACACGCTCGTTGCCGTCGACCCGCTCGGCCCGGAGGTCGAAGCGGACTGGGCCAACCTCCGTTCCACCGAGACGTACCTCGGTCACGGGCGAACACAGAACTTCGCGTCACCCGATGGGTTGGCCCCTGGGCGTCCGCACTCGTACGTCACCCCCGACACACTGCCGCTCAACTCTTGGGCGCTCTCCGGCAGTTGGACGGCCAACCCGGAGAGCGTGGTCCTGCATCATCCGAAGGGTGGGATCTCGTTCCGGTTCCACGCGCGCGACGTCCACCTCGTGATGGGGCCGATGGATGGCTCGACGCCGGTCGCGTTCCGAGTGTCGATCGACGGGGAGACGCTGCGTGATGCTTCGGGAAGCGACGTCGACGACGACGGAGCGGGGCTGCTCACCGAGCCGCGGATGTATCAGCTCGTTCGGCAACGTGGACCGATCGCCGATCGTCTGTTCACGATCGAGTTCCTCGATCGCGGCGCGGAGGCGTTCGCGTTCACGTTCGGCTGATAACTAGTCCGACGCGCTTTCGCTTCCCTCGAGGATACGGCGTGCCTGAGCCTCGAACCTCGATGGGACGAACAGCTCGGCCGGGCCCGTCGGGTATGGGCCTTCGCCAACTCCCTTGAGATCAACGGGAATGCCATCAGCCTCGAGTCGGCCCTTGACGATCTCTCCTTCGACCCACGACTGTGTCCAGAACACCGATACGAAGTCCTCGCCCACACACCCATCATGTCACGCCATGTCAGGCGGTGAACTTCAGATCCAGGTGGTCAGCCCTGGCTCGGCTCTGCGTCCATGACGACCGTGATGCCCTCCACACGCTCCCTGCCCAGCGCCCGTTCGACGTCTTCGCCGTCGATCGTCTCCCGCTCGAGAAGCAGCGCAACGACATCCTCGAGCGCGTCACGGCGTGACTCGAGCAGCGCACCAGCGCGATCGTCGGCCTCCTTGAGTAGTCGCGTGACCTCCTCGTCGATCACGCGCTGTGTCTCCTCGGCGTACTGCCGCGTCGTGAGCGGCTGAGCGCCCAGGTATTGCGGGCCCTCCTCGGCGAACCCGACCGGCCCGAGGCGCGGGCTCATCCCGAACTCCCGCACCATCCTGGTCGCGAGTTGCGTGGCACCGGCGAGATCGTTCGACGCCCCGGACGAGATCTCGCCGAGCACGAGCCGCTCGGCCGCCCGTCCCCCGAGGCGGATCGCAAGCGAGTCGAGCAGGTAGCTCTCCGGGTAGATGCGCCGCTCGTCCTCCGGGAGCTGCTCGGTGACCCCGAGGGCCCGCCCCCGTGGCAGGATCGTGACCTTCGCCACCGGGTCGGCGTTCTCCGAGAGCGCCGCCACGATGGCGTGGCCGGTCTCGTGGACCGCGACCGCGCGCTTCTCGTCGGGGAGCAGCGCGTTCGAAGCCTCTCTCCGGCCGAGCAGGATGCGGTCGCGCGCTCCCGCGAAGTCCTCGGCGGTGATCGTCTCCCGGCTCGCGCGCACCGCGAAGATGGCCGCCTCGTTCACGAGATTCGCGAGATCGGCGCCGGAGAACCCCGGCGTGCTTCGTGCCACCACATCGAAGTCCACGTCGGCCGCGAGTGTCTTGCCCTTCGCGTGGACCGTGAGGATCGCCGCTCGCTCCTTCTGGTTCGGCAGGGGGATCTCGACGTGGCGATCGAACCGCCCGGGGCGGAGGAGCGCCGGGTCGAGGATCTCGGGTCGGTTCGTCGCCGCGAGCACCACCACGCCCGTCGAGCGATCGAAGCCGTCCATCTCGACCAGCAGCTGGTTCAGCGTCTGCTCGCGTTCGTCGTTCGTCGAGAACCCGGCACCGCGCCGCTGGCCGATCGCGTCGACCTCGTCGATGAAGACGATCGCCGGTGCCCGCTTCTTCGCGTCGGTGAACAGGTCGCGAACGCGCGAGGCCCCGACGCCGACGAACAGCTCGACGAAGCCCGAGCCGGTGATCGCGAGGAAGGGGACCCCGGCCTCGCCGGCCACGGCCCGCGCGAGGAGCGTCTTGCCGGTTCCCGGCGGACCCACCATCAGCACACCCCGCGGACCCATGGCGCCGGCCTTCGCGTAGCGCTGGGGGTTCTTCAGGAAGTCGACGACCTCGCTGATCTCCTGCTTGGCGCCCTCGTATCCGGCCACGTCGTTGAATCGAGTCGACGGGGCCTCGGCGTCGTAGACCTTCGCGCGCGAGCCGATGATCCCGCCGATCCCCCCCGCGAGCTGACGCTGCGTGCGCCTCCCGATATACAGCCACACCCCGATCAACAGCAGGAAGGGCAGGAAGCTGAGGATGACGCTGAGGAGGGTGGCCCCGGGCTCGGCTTTGCCGGTGATCTCGACCCCGTTCGCCCGTAGCTCCTCCGCGAGGCCAGGGTCCTGGAGGGCGATCGGGATCTGGGTCTCGTAGCCCCCACCGTTCTCGAGCGTCCCGGAGACGGCGCCGCTGGGGTCGATGACGGCCGTCGCGACCTCGCCGGCTTTCACGCGCGAGAGGAACTCGGTGTAGCTGAGCTCCGACACGCTGCGTGTGCCCCGCGGCCAGAACAGGATCAGCACGGAGACGACGAGCCCCACGACGAGCAGCCAGTTGCGCCAAGCGGGGGGAGGCGGCGGCGCGGCAGGTCGGCCGCGATCGCTGGATGGGTCCGATTTCGCGTGTTCGGTCATCAGACGCC
>CBRGMI010000243.1:0-3214 GCA_967797495.1 uncultured bacterium | reverse complement strand
GGCAAGTCCACGCTGGCCGACCGACTGCTCGAGCTCACCCATACCGTCGCCGACCGCGACATGCGCGAGCAGTACCTCGACAAGATGGACCTCGAGCGCGAGCGCGGGATCACGATCAAGGCCCAGGCTGTGCGTCTCGCGTATCGGTTCGAGGGCTTCGACCACGAGCTCAACCTGATCGACACCCCCGGCCACGTCGACTTCACGTACGAGGTCTCGCGCTCGCTGGCCGCGTGCGAGGGGGCCGTGCTCCTCGTCGACGCCGCGCAGGGGATCGAGGCCCAGACGCTCGCGAACTTCCACCTCGCCCGTGACGCCGGGCTGGTCATCGTGCCGGTGCTGAACAAGATCGACCTCCCGCAGGCCGACGTGGAGGAGACCCGGCGCGAGCTCGCCGAGGTCGTGGGGTGCCGGCCCGAGGACGTCCTCGCCGTCAGCGCCAAGACCGGGGAGGGCGTGACCGAGCTGATCGAGGAGGTCGTGCGTCGCGTCCCGCCTCCGGCCGGCGAACGCGACGGGTCGCTCCGCGCGCTGATCTTCGACTCCTCGTTCGACCCGTACCGCGGCGTGATCGCCTACCTCCGCGTGAAGGAGGGCCGACTGCCGTCGCGTTCGAAGGTGCGGTTCATGGCGAGCGCGATCGACTCGGAGGCGGAGGAGGCCGGGGTCTTCGCGCCGGAGGCCACCCCCGTCCCGAGGCTCGAGGCGGGAGAGGTGGGCTACCTCGTGACCGGCCTGAAGGACGTCCACCAGGTCAAGGTCGGCGACACCGTCACGCTCACGGGCAAGCAGGGCGCGCACGAGCCGTTGCCGGGCTACCGCGAGCCGAGGCCGATGGTGTGGAGCGGCCTGTTCCCCGCCGAGGGCGGCGACTACTCGGAGCTGCGGGAGGCGCTCGACCGCCTGAAGCTGAACGACGCGGCGCTGGTCTACGAGCCCGAGACCTCGCGGGCGCTCGGGTTCGGGTTCCGGTGCGGGTTCCTCGGCCTGCTCCACATGGACATCGTCAAGGAACGGCTCGAGCGGGAGTTCGGGCTCGAGCTGATCGCGACGGCCCCCAACGTCGAGTTCCACGTGATCCGCGGCGACGAGACGATCGTGGTGCACAACCCGAGCGAGATGCCGCAGCCGGGGACCTACGACCACGTCGAGGAGCCGGTCGTGCGCGCGACGATCATCACGCCGAGCGAGTACCTCGGACCCGTCCTCGAGCTCTGCCAGGCGCGGCGCGGCGAGCTGCTCGACCTGCAGTACCTGTCGCCCGAGCGCGCCGAGGTCCACTACAAGCTCCCGCTCGCCGAGATCATCTTCGACTTCTTCGACCAGCTGAAGTCCAAGACCCGCGGGTACGCCTCGCTCGACTACGAGCCGATCGGGTACGAGATCGCCGAGCTCGTCCGGGTCGACGTGCTCCTGCACGGCGAGCCCGTCGACGCGTTCTCGAGCGTCGTCCACCGCGAGAAGTCGGCGCAGTACGGACGGCGGATGGTCGAACGCCTGCGCGAGCTGATCCCGCGGCAGCTGTTCGACGTCGCGATCCAGGCCTCGATCGGCTCGCGCATCGTCGCGCGTGAGACGGTGAAGGCCAAGCGCAAGGACGTGCTCGCCAAGTGCTACGGCGGGGACATCACCCGCAAGCGCAAGCTGCTCGAGCAACAGAAGAGGGGCAAGGAGCGGATGCGGCGCGTGGGTCGCGTCGACGTGCCGCAGGAGGCGTTCATCGCGGCCCTGCGCGTCGACCAGAAGGCGGAGGCCAGGAAATGACCCCAAGAGAACGAGGAGGCGTCTACGTCCACGTGCCGTTCTGCCTCACGCGCTGCGGCTACTGCGACTTCAACGCGTACGCGGGTCTCGACCACCTCGCGTCGCGGTACGTGGGCGCGTTGCTCCGCGAGGCCGAGCTCGCGGCGCCCGGCTGGTCCTCGGACCAGGTCGCGAGCGTCTTCCTGGGCGGCGGGACGCCGACGACGCTCGAGGTCGCCGACCTGAGGGCGCTCCTCGCGCGTTTGCGGCAGGCCTACGCGGTCGCGACCGACGCCGAGGTCACGATCGAGGCCAACCCCGACACCGTCGACCCGCCGAAGCTCGAGGGGCTGCTCGAGGCGGGGTTCGCGCGCCTGTCGATGGGGGCCCAGTCGTTCGACCCGCGGGTGCTGGCGTCGCTCGAACGCCTGCACGACCCCGCGTCGGTCCGACGCGCGATGCGCGAGGCGCGGGCGGCCGGCTTCGCGAACGTGAACCTCGACCTGATCTACGGCGCCGACGGCGAACGGATCGAGTCGTGGGAACAAACGTTGCGCGAGACGGTCGACCTCGCGCCCGAACACGTGAGCGCCTACGCGCTCACGATCGAGCCCTCGACGCCGCTCGGCCGCAAGGTGCAGCAGGGCACCGTCCCGCCGCCCGACCCCGACCTGCAGGCCGACATGTTCGAGCTCGCGTGCGAGGTCCTCGCCGACGCCGGCTACCAGCACTACGAGGTCTCGAACTGGGCCAAGCCCGGCTTCGCGTGCGTGCACAACCTCGGCTACTGGGAGCGGCGTCCGTACCTCGGGCTCGGCGCCGGCGCGCACTCGTACCGCGACGACCGGCGCTGGTGGAACGTCCGCCCGCCCGAGGAGTACCTGTCGCTGGTCGAGGCTGGGTCGCTCCCGGTCGGGGGCGAGGAACGACTCGAGCCGAGCGACGCCTACCTCGAGGAGGTGTTCCTCCGCCTGCGCATCCTCGAGGGCGTCCCGTCGTCGTGGGTCGAACCCGAGAGGGTCGCCCCGTTCCTCGAGAGCGGCCTGCTCCTCGACCACGATGGTGCGTTGATCCCGACAGAACGCGGCATGCTCGTCCTGAACGAGCTCGTCCTCGCGCTCACGGCCTGACGATCAGCCGCCGAACGGCGCCGGCAACCTGGCCCCGCAGAGCTGCTTCGGCTGCGCGAACGAGGGGCGCCCCGACCCGACTGGCTCCTTGAAGTCGCCACGATCGACGATCGTGACGGTCCCGTCCGGCTGCAGGTCGAACCACGTCTCGGTGGCATGCCACGTCGCGTCGGGCGAGTCCGGCGGCACCTGGGTCGCGGAGGTCAGGATCAGGACGCGGCCGGGACCCGTCGGGGGTGGCCGGTTCTCGAAACACCGCAACGAGTCGGAGTCGAAGGCGTCGCCGCCGATCCAGAACTGCGGCTCTGCGCCCGGCGCGAGCCCCTCACCCGGGTACCCCG
>CBRGMI010000242.1:0-3230 GCA_967797495.1 uncultured bacterium | reverse complement strand
GGAGGCAGAGCCACTCGACGTTCCCGCTCGGCGCCACGAGCGCCTGGACCTGGCGGTCGGACAGGAACGCGTACTCGGCGATCGGGGGGAACGAGCTCCCCTCCGCGAACCGCATCGTGCGCTCGGCGCGGGCCATCGGGGGATAGTAATCCGCGGTGTCGCCGGCCGTTCCTGTTAGGGGATCGGTCCTAGCAGAAACAGAGCTCTACTCGCTGCCGGGCGCAGTTCGCCATCCGCGCACCACGCCCTTGCGTGTGGAGGGTGCCTGCTCGTTGCTGGCATCGGTGTACGCCGGCGGGGCTGAGCCGGTGAGCAGTTCGAATCCACGTGCCAATTGGATCGGCTCGTTGTCGGGGATCTCTGGTGTAAGGATCCGCTCGCCGAGAGCCCAGGCCATGATCTCGGCGCCCTCTTCGTAACCGCGGAGCGCCCACGTGTCCGAGGAGTCGTTCCAGGCATGCAGGCCGCGCACCTCAAGGAAGCGCTCACGCTCGGGGTCGCTCAGGTTCTGATCGAGCCAGATGTGGCCCATCTCGTGCAGGAGAGCTCGGCGCGCGATCGGGTCGACGAGCGTAGTGCAGACATCGACCTCGCCTTGCCTAGCAAGGCCCAGGTGTCCGCCGCACCCTGAAAGACCGCGGTGGAACGCGATCTCGACCACCGGTGGCTGGAGCCCGGCGATCTCGAACCGCTCGACGGCCCATCGAGCCATCGCCAGCTGTTCGGCGGCACCCGTCACCTCGACGTTCGGTCGGATCACTGCCACATCCGTGGCCTGGATCGAACGCAAGGACGAGCCTGCGAGCGCCCCCGCGATCGCAAAGATCAAGGTCCCGAACCAGATGACCGTGCGCGTACCGGCGGCAAGCCGGTCGGCCACCCTGCGCAGGGTCTCGGCGTCCGAGCTGGGCCGGTAGAGCTCGACCACGTAGTTTGGCATGCGAGGACGGTGGCATCGCGGGGATGCCGTTCGAAACGTGGAAACCCCGGGACTTTGCTCAGCGCGAGCCGTCGAGCTTGCGAGCGAGCTGTGTGCGCGAGCGGATGTCGAGCTTGCGGTAGATCTGCGTCAGCGCGGACTCGACCGTACGCTCCGCAACGACGAGGGCCGCCGCGACCTCCTTGTTCGTCTTCCCTTCGGCGACGAGCTCGGCGATGCGACGTTCGCTCGGCGTGAGCCCGTCGCCGGCAGGGGCGCGGCCGCCGATCCGGGCGAGCTCGGCGCGCGCCTTCCCCGCCCAGAGCGGGGTGCCGAGCTCGTCGAACGTCGCGAGGGCGGACTCGAGCGAGTCGCGCGCGCTCCGCTTCTGCCTGGCTCGCCGTTGGGCGGCGCCCCGCACGAGCTGCGTCCTCGCGAGCTCGAAGGGCTGCCCGACGCGATCGTGCAGCTCGACCGCGCGTTCGAGATGCTCGAGCGACGTCACCGGGTCCTCCAGAGCGGCGATGAGACCTCGGCAACGGGCCGACGTGGCCAGGGCGAGCGGCCGATCGAGCTCGACGCCCCACCGTTCGAAGGGCTCCAGCGCCTCCTCGGCGCGTCCGAGCTGCCGCAGGCCGACGAGCGCCTCGACGTAGTCTGGCACGAACGGGTACACGCCGGGCTCAACGATGCCCCTGGGGCCGAGCAGGTCGGAGAGCGGCTCCAGGTATCGGCTCGACGCCTGGAGCTCTCCAAGTGAGAGCTCGAGGAATCCGAGGACGGAGCGGTTCGTGATCACGTGCCACAGGTCGCCGTGCTGCTCGGCGAGCGCGAGTCCCTCGGTCGCATCGCGCCGAGCAGGCTCGATGAGCCCGAGATGTGTTTCGGCCAGCGCTCGGACCCACAAGCCCAAGTCCCGCGCCTGGTCGTAGCCCGCCTCGACGGTGATCTCGACGAGCTCCTCGGCGTACTCGAGCGCGGGCCCGAAGGCGCCGGACCGGCTTTCGAGCTCGGAGAGGAGGCCGAGCGTCTCCCACAGGATCGTGTAGTGACCACGGTCGACCAGGTCGCGGTAGGTGCGCTCGAGGGTCCGACGACCTCCGACGAGATCGCCCGACCACATCAGCTGCGCGCCGAGCGCGTTCCCCACGCTCGCAAGCAGGGACCAGAACGGGGGCCGGCCCACGATCCGTCTCTCGATCGAGGCCGCACGCGAGAGCAGCGCCGACGTGTCGAGGCCGAGCATGAACTCCGCTTCCGCCGTGGAGAGGAGGGCGACCATCAGCGGCGCAGGGGCATCCGCCCGTTCGGCGAGCTCGATCGCGCGTCGCCCATGCTCCGAGCCGGACCGAGCGTGTCCACCGAGGATCTCGATATAGCCCAGGTCGGTATGGATGTTCGCCAATTCGGCCTCCTCGGTCGTCTCGGCGATCGCCGACTCGAGGAGCTCTCGCATCTCGTTGACGTCGTTCCACGAGAAGTTGGAGAGGAGGTCGGAGATCCGGGCACGCTCCGGGCCTGGCGGCGCGGCCGACCTCAGCTCGTGGGCGAGCGCCCGCGCGCCAACAGCGTCGCCCGCCTCGAAGCGGAACTCGGCCGCCGCGATGCCACGACGCCTCTGCGACTCTGGGTCGGCGGGGGGCGTGGAGCGTCGGGCGAGATCGGCCAGCTCCGCCGCCGCCCCCGGAGCCCCACGATCGTGCGCACATTTGGCGGCCCGGTCCAGGAGCTCGGCCAGGTCTCGGTTCGGCCCGCTCGAGGCGAGCGCCAGGTGGCGCGCACGCTCCTCGAGGTCCTGGATGACCTCGGCGAGGCGTCGGTGCGCGGCACGACGCTCGCCGGTCGAGGCGCTTCGGTAGACCGCCAAGGCGAGAAGCGGATGCGAGAAGGCGACCCGACCTCCATCGACCACCACGATCCCGGCCTCCTCTGCCGGTCCGAGGGGATCGTCCGATGATCGCGACGCTTCTCTGACGAGCTCGACCGTGGGACGCGACGCCGCGGAGCAGACCAGCAGCGCCGAACGTGTCGCATCCGGCAGGCGCAGGACCCGGTCGCGCAGCAGAGCCTCCAGGTCTGCCGGGATGGGGAGAGGCTCCACGGACGTGAGCTCGAGGTGTCCCTGTTGCAACGCGCGGGCGATCTCGAGCGCGAACAGTGGGTTGCCACCCGAGGTCTCGTGGATGTGGCGGAGCATTGGCCGCGGAAGGACCACGTCGACACGGTGCCGAAGCAGCCGCCCGATCGCCCCGAGGCTCATCGGCTTGACCTCAACCCGTTGCACCCGAGCAACGTCGAAGGCCCGGAACAG
>CBRGMI010000241.1:0-3247 GCA_967797495.1 uncultured bacterium | reverse complement strand
CCGGCGTCGCCCCGAACGTGGTCGCGACCGCCTCGCCCGCGATCGCCACGAGCTCGTCCCAGGTCCAGACGAAGAACCTGCCCTCGACGCCCTCGCTGTCCGCGTCCTGGGAGGAGAAGAACGCCCCCTCGGCGTGCCGCAGCTCGCGCAGCAGGTACTCGCAGGTCTCGGTGGCGACGCGGCGGTAGCGCTCGTAGCCGGTCACCTGCCACGCGTGCACGTACAGACGGATCAGCAGCGCGTTGTCGTACAGCATCTTCTCGAAGTGTGGGACGTGCCATCGTTCGTCCGTCGAGTACCGATGGAAGCCGCCGCCCACCTGGTCGTACATCCCGCCGCCGGCCATCTTGTCCAGCGTGGTCGTCACCATCTCGAGCGCGTCGGGCGTCCCACGCAGGTGCATGCGCAGGCAGAACTCCAGGGTCATGGGCTGGGGGAACTTCGGCGCGCCGCCGAACCCTCCCCAGCGCGCGTCGAACGAACGCCGGAGCCCGCCGAAGGCCGTCACGAGGATCGCCTCGGTGAGCGGCTGCGGGGAGGCCCCGAGGCCGGTCGACCGCTCGATCGCCTCGGTGACCCTCGAGCCCTGCTCCTCGGCCTCGGAGCGGCGGTTGGCCCATACGTCCGCGATGGCCGACAAGACCGTCCGGAAGGCGGGGAGGCCGTGGCGGGCCTCGCTCGGGTAGTAGGTGCCGGCGTAGAACGGTTTGCCCTGCGGGGTCAGGAACGCGGTGAGGGGCCATCCGCCTCCGCCGGTCATCGTCTGGACCGCGTCCATGTAGATCGCGTCCAGGTCGGGGCGTTCCTCCCGGTCGACCTTGATCGAGACGAAGTGCCGGTTCATCAGCGCGGCGGTCTCGGCGTCCTCGAAGCTCTCGCGCTCCATGACGTGGCACCAGTGACAGGCCGCGTAGCCGATCGAGAGCATGATCGGCTTGTCCTCGGTACGGGCCCGCTCGAGCGCCTCCTCGCCCCACGGGTACCAGTCCACGGGGTTCTCGGCGTGCTGGAGCAGGTACGGGCTCGTCTCGTTCGCGAGGCGATTCATGGCTCGAGAGCCAGTTTAGGCAGCCGTTCTCAGGTCGGACGCCCTACCTGAGAACGGCTCTAGCCGCCGGCGATCGCCAAGCCGTGAGCGACTGCAGGCTCTACTTGCCGAAGAAGTTCTCGTACACCTTGATCGCGCCCGGCCCCAGGATCACGATGAACAAGGCGGGCAGGACCATGAAGATCATGGGGAACAGGAGCTTCAGCGGCACCTTCTGGGCCACCTCCTCGGCTCGCTGACGCCGCTTCTGTCGAAGCTCGGTCGACTGGGCCCGTAGCACCTTCGCGACCCCAACGCCGTACTTGTCGGCCTGGATCATCGACAGCACGAACCCATCCAGTTCCGGGACCTCGGTCCGGTCGTTGACGTGCCGAAGCGCCTCGGTCCTGCTCACGCCGATCTGCATCTCCTGGAGCATCCGGGCGATCTCCTCCGACAGCGGACCGGGAACGTTCTTGACCACCTGGGCGAGCGCGGCGTCGAAGCCGAGTCCCGCCTCGACGCTGATCGTCAGGAGGTCCATCGTGTCGGGCAACGCCTTGCGGATCTCCTTCTGGCGCTTCGAGGCCTTGGAGGCGAGGCCCGCGCTCGGGAAGGTGTACCCGGTGAACGCGAAGAACACGGGGATCACCACCGCGGGCACCAAGCCCTTGAACGGCAGCACCGGGGCCACCAGGATGCCGACCACCAGGCCGGCGATGGCGCCGATGATCTTGAACGCCACGATCCGCTCGGCCGTCATGGACGGGGGGTTCCCCGCCAGCTCGATCAGCCGGTTGGTGCGTCCGTACAGATCCAGGGGCGTGAGACGGGTGATCGACGAGACCACCTTGCCTGCGAACGGGAAGATGAGCCGCTCCAGGGCGTTGGTCTTGAGCTGCTCCTGACGGAAATTCGCGATGCTGTCGGGCGCTGCCCCGACCTGTGTTTGCAGCACCGTCGCATACCGGCGCTTCGAGTTGATCATCATGTCGACCGCGATGCCGACCACGAAGATCGTCAAGAACGTCCCGATGAGCGCGAGCGCGAGCCACACCTGATTGTCAAACATCGATCCTCACGATCCTTGTCATCACGAAGATGCCGGTCGCCATGAGGGCCCCGCCGATGAGCAACAGGACGCGACCAAGCATGGTTGTGAACAGCGGGCTGACGTATTCGGGGTTCATGAACGCGAGATAGGCGAAGATGCCGAACGGCAGCGCGGACAGGATCGCGATGGAGAGTCGCCCCTCCGCCGAGAGCACCCGTACCTGACGCTGGACGTACGCGCGCTCCCGAACGGTGTTGGCCACGATGTCGAGCACCTCGGCAAGGTTTCCCCCCACCTGCCTCTGGATGTTCACGGCCATGACGGCCCACCGCATGTCCTCGCTGCCGACGCGGTCGGCCATCTCGACCATCGCGTCGTCGATCGACCGACCCAGTCGGATCTCCGCCACCACGCGATTGAACTCTCCGGCCGACGGGTCCTTGATCTCGCCGGCTACCTGGTCGAGAGCCTGGAGGAAGCTGTGCCCCGCTCGGAGGGAGCTCGCCAGGATCGACAGGACGTCGGGAAGCTGCTCCGCCATCTTCTTCTGTCGGTTCTTGCGAGCGCGCACCAGCCATGCGTACGGGATCAGGCTCGCGACGGCGGCGATCAACAGGACGAAGATGATGTTCGCCAGCAGGATGGCTCCGAGGATGCCGCCGGCGATGGCGCACAGGACGATGAGCGCCATGAACTCGCCGGCCTTCATGGGGAGCTCCGCCTGCTCGAGCATCGCTTCCAGTCGGCCGCTGAACCCGCTCGCCGTGGCCAGCCGATCTCCCGCCTCGGCCATCCCGGCGGGGATCCACGAGGTCTCCGCGGCCTGCTTCTTACCACGTCCCATCAGGGCGGCGACGCTCCGTCGCTGCTGGCCCTTCCTCCCCGTCGACAGGAGCAGCACGGCCAGCAGGAACGTCGCGACGAAGGCCGCCCCCAGGACGAGCGTCAACCAGGCGTCGTTGCCGAACAGGTCACCCATTGCCTCGACCTCCATCGGGCGAAAAGACCTCGGCCGGGATCGTGATCCCCTGCTCCGCCAGGCGGTCCACGAACCGCGGACGGAGGCCGGTTGCCTTGAGCCGCCCGCGGAACTTGCCGTCATCGTCGATGCCGGCGCTGTAATCGAACAGGAACAGATCCTGAAGGCTGATGATGTCCCCCTCCAT
>CBRGMI010000240.1:0-3249 GCA_967797495.1 uncultured bacterium | reverse complement strand
CGAGGAGCAGATGGCGCAGCTCAACGAGCTCTTGGAGGCCGCGAACGAGCAGGCCCTGCAGGCCAACCAGCTCATCCAGGTCGCCGAGGACCAGGCCAGCAAGGCCGACGAGCGCACCCGGGACGCCGAGGAGCAGATCGGAACGCTCACCGAGCGCCTTCAGGCCGCGGAGGCGGAGGCCTCGCAGGCAGCCGAGCTCGCCGAAACGGCGAACGAGCAGGCCCTGCAGGCCAGCGAGCTCATCCAGGTCGCCGAGGACCAGGCCACGAAGGCGGACGAGCGCACCCGGGACGCCGAGGAGCAGATCGGGAGGCTCAACGAACGCCTTCAGGCCGCGCAGGCGGAGGCCTCGCAGGCCACCGAGCAGCTCAGGGTCGCCGAGGAGGAGGTCACTCGGCTCTCGCAGGCCGCGGACGACCAGGCCCTGCAGGCCAACCAGCTCATCCAGGTCGCCGAGGACCAGGCCAGGAGGGCCGACGAGCGGGCTGGGACCGCCACCGAGCAGGTCGAATCGCTCACCGAGCGACTCCGGGCAGCGGAAGAGGATGTCTCGCGACTCACGCAGCGCGTCGAGGCCGAGGAGGAGCAGTCGACGGAGACCGCCGCGCGGCTGCTCGCCGCCGAGACCGAGGGGAAGCAGTTCGAGATCCGTGCACTGGCCGCCGAGGAGCAGGTCGGAAAGCTCACCCCGCGCATGCACACCGCGGAGGAGCGACTCGCCGAGGCCATCGCACGCCTCCAGACCACGCAGGCCGATGCGCAGCAGGCGGAGCTCCGCAAGCGGGACGCCGAGGAGAAGGCCGGGGAGGCCAACAAGCGCATGCGGGTCGCGGAGGAAGAGGCCAACCAGGCGACCGCGGCGGCGTTGGTCGCCGAGACCAAGGTCAAGCAGGCCGAGATGCGCTCGACGGCCGTGGAGGACAGTTCGGCCCAGACGGCCGCGAAGAACGCGGAGCTGCTCGAGCAGCTGCAACAGGCACGAGGGGAGTTGGTCGGCGCCGAGGAACGAGCGCGCCTGAGCGAGGAACGGTTCCTGGCCGCCAACGAGCGGGCCGAGGTCGTGGAAGGGCAGATCAAGGAGCTGAAGGTGCGACTCACGGTGGCGAACACCGACCTGCCGATCGGCGCCGTCGCAGACAGCGACCGAAGCGCCCTCAAGGACGGGTTGGCGACGCAGGTGCGCCGCCCCCTGACGTCGATCCTGGGCGTCAGCCTGGCGCTGCAGCACAACGATCCCGAGTCCCGTGACGGCAAGGAGTTGGTGCGACAGCTCGGGACCAACGCACGCAAGCTCGATCGCATGATCGGCGTGCTGCTGGAGATCGACAGGCTCGCCAACGGGACCCTGAGGCTGAATCGCCGCCGCACCGACCTCCGGGCCCTGGTGCGCCGGGTGGTCGAGGATTCGCCGGATCTCGCGAACCGGAACGTCCACGTGGAGGCCGAGAAGGTCGTGGTGCCGGTCGACCCGTTCTTGGTCGAGGAGATGGTCGACACGCTCCTGAGCAACGCGAACGCGCGAACGTCGTCCGCCAGTCACGTGTGGATCAAGGTGGAGGCCGACCCCGAAGGGGCCGTCATCGCCGTCGACGACACCGGCGCCGACGTTCCGGCCGAGCGGCGAAACGCCCTGACCTCCTCGGAAGACGGCGCCGGCCGGGGCGGGATGTCGACCGGCCTGGCCGTTCTGCAGAGGCTCGCGGAGGTCCACGCCGGCAGGGCCTGGGTCGAGGAGCGTGAGGGTGGTGGCGCCTCGTTCCGCGTGTTCCTGCCGGACGTGACGGAGGGCGCCGCCGAGACCGCCGGTCAGGCGGCCACCCGCACGGAGGCCGACGCGGACGTGGAGGGGACAGAGGCGAGCGAGGAGTAGTTCCCGCCGTAGCCGGTCGATGCTCAAACCGCGGCGCCTAGCGGCCGATGGTTAGCACAAGGCACATGGAACAGCCCTCCCGGATCACCCGTGTCCTCGTGGTCGACGACCACGAGGTCTTCTCCGAAGCGCTCGAGATGTTCCTCGGGCGCCAGCCCGACGTGCGACTGGTGGGCTCGGCTCGCGATGCCGAACAGGCGATGGCGCTCCTCGGGGAGAAGCCGGACGTCGTGCTGATGGATCTCGACATGCCGGGGACCGACGGGATCGAGGCCACTCGGCTGATCCGGGACGCCGCGCCGGACGCGAAGGTGGTGCTGCTCACCGGCGTCGAGCGTCCCGATGCGATCGCGGAGGCCCTGTCGGCCGGCGCCTGCGGCTACGTGCCGAAATCGCGAGCGGTGGACGAGGTGCTGGACGTCGTCCGTCGGGCGGCGGCCGGCGAGATCGTGATGCCCGCGAGCGACCTGGCGTCGGTCCTGGGACAGCTCCGGGGGAATCTGGCCGGTGAGCACGGGCTCGATCGCGTGACGCCGCGAGAGACGCAGGTGCTTCGGGCCCTCGCGTCCGGCGAGACGGCCGCGCAGATCGCGGCCTCGCTCGGCATCAGCACGTTCACCGTCCACAGCCACGTCAAGAGCATCCTCGCCAAGCTCGGCGTGCATTCGAAGATCGAGGCCGTCACGCTGGCGTGGCGTCACGGCCTCGCCCCGACCAACCGCCCCAATCCGATGGCCACGGCACCGTCGCACGTGGAACGCCCGGACCCGACCTCCGCGGACGCGCCGACCCGGGTCCTCGTCGTCGAGGACCACCCGTTGCTCCGCAGCATCATCAGGATCGCCTGTGAGCAGACGCCCGGTCTGGAGATGGTGGGTGAGCTGGACGACGGGTCGGCCGTGCTCGAGGCCTGCAGGCGGCTCGCGCCGGACGTGATCCTGCTGGACCTCTCGCTCCCGGGCGAGCTCCAGGGGCTCGATCTGGCCCGCGCCATCCGCGGGGAAGGGCTCCCAGTCCGGATCCTGATCCTCACGGCTCGAACCGACCAGGAGGCCCTGTTCGAGAGCGTCATCGTCGGCGTGGAGGGGTACCTCGAGAAGGCCTCCGGCGTTCGGGTGATCGCCGACGCCCTCACGCGGGTCGCGGGGGGCGAGCGCGTCTTCTCACAGGCCCAGATGCGCGGAGCCGTCGCCGAGCTCAGCCTCCGGGCGAGGCAGGCGCGTGAGCAGACCAGCGCACCGGCGAACCTGTCGGCGCGAGAGGTCGAGGTCCTCGAGCACGCGGCTCGCGGCTTCACGGTCGGCCAGATCGCGAGGCGCCTGGAGCTCTCGCCGAGGACGGTCGAGACGCATCTCGGCAACGCCTACCGCAAGCTCGGC
>CBRGMI010000239.1:0-3271 GCA_967797495.1 uncultured bacterium | reverse complement strand
GTGACCGTGTCGCCGGCCGGGACCTCGCCCTCCTCGAGCGACTCGATGATCTCGCGCTTGTACGGCTGGTCGGCGAAGCGTTCGAGGGCCTCGCCGCGCGGGATCTCATCGCGCACGAACGGCTGGTCGGCCGCGACGATCTCACGCATCCGGTCCTCGATCTTCGCGAGGTCGCCCTCGGAGACCTGCCCCGGGAGCTCGAGGTCGTAGTAGAAGCCGTCCTCGATCGGCGGGCCGATCGCGTAGCGGGTGCCGGGCCACAGGTCGCAGACGGCCTGCGCCAACACGTGCGCCGCCGAGTGCCGCAGGACGTGCAGGCCGTCAGGATCGTCCGGCAGGACCGGCTCTACCTTCCCGTCGGTCGCGGGCACGAAGGAGAGGTCGACAAGCTCGCCGTCCACGCGGGCCGCGATCGCCTCGGGCGGCAGGACGCTGCCGACCGGTTCCCCCTCGGGGAGCTCGGTGGTCGAACCGCCGGCGAGCTCGATCTTCGGCATGGGACGGCCATGATATCCACCGCTCGAGCGCCGCTCGCCCGTTCGGGCCGCGGGCTCGTCCTACTCGTACGAGATCGCTTCGAGCACGTTGAGCTTGGCCGCGCGCCGGGCCGGGAAGATCGCGAAGACCACCCCGAGGACGGCCGCCAGGAGGACGTAGATCGCGAGCTGACCGCCGGGGATGCCGAGCTCGCTGAAGCCCTCGGGTTCGAGCGCCTGCTGGAGCGCCCAGCCGAACGCGATCCCGATCACCACGCCGAACAGCGCCCCCATCACGGAGATGATGACGGCCTCCCACCGGACCATCGAACGGGTCTGTGAACGGGTCATGCCCACGGCCCGCAGCAGGCCGAGCTCGCGGGTGCGCTCGTAGATCGAGAGGTAGAGGGTGTTCATCACACCGAACAACGCGATGATCACGGCGAAGAGCAGGAGCACGGACACCAGGTTCAGGACCTGGCTGATCAGCGTCGCGTACCGGTCGCGGAAGCCGGCCTGGTCCTCCACGTCGATGTTCGGATACGGCGCGAGGGCCTCCTCGAGGTCCGCCTGCACGGTGGCAACGTCGGCGCCTTCGTCCGCCTTGATCAGGACGAACGTGTCGAGCACGTTGGCGACATTCACGTCGAACGTGTCGAGGGAAACGGCGTAGTCACCGATCAGGCCGTTCTCCGAGTAGAGCGCGACCACCCGGAGGTTCGTCGAGCCCGTGGCGGGGAACTCGACCGGGATCGTGTCCCCGACGCCCCAGTCGTTCTCCCGAGCGGTGTCGTCGAAGACGGCGATCGAATTCGGGTTCGCCAGGTCCTCGAGCCCGCCCTGGACGGCGTCGACCTCCGAGACCACCGGGAACGTCCCCGGCTCCAGCCCGGTGATGAAGGCGGTCCCGCCCTCGATCTTCGCCTCGGCCTGGCGCACCTGAGAGACCGTGTCGACGCCGGAAACGGCGCGTGCATCCTCGGCTGCGGAGGTGCTGAACCCGCTCAGCGTGGGCGAGATCAGGATGAAATCGGCCTTGAGCGTGCGCTCCAGGACGGCCGTGGTGGACGCCTTGGCGGATGCGCCGAACACGGCGACGAACACCACCAGTCCGAGTCCGATCATGAGGGCCGAGGCCGTGGCCGCCGTTCGGCGAGGGTTCCGCATCGAGTTCTCGCGACCGAGCTTGCCCGGGACCCCCCTGAGGCGGACGGGGAGACCGAGCGCGCCCGCGACGGGCCGAGCGATCAGCGGCGTGAGCATCGCAACCCCGACGAACGTGAGGGCGGCCCCGAGCCCGACGAAGAGCAACCCGTTGGAGGGGGTGCCGAACAGTCCATACAGGAGCGGCGCGACGCCGAGTGCCAGCACGATCGCCCCCGCCACGATCCTGAACCGGAGCGATCGCCCGGGCCGATCCTGCGCCTCGCGGAGGGCCTCGATCGGTGCCACTCGGGCGGCTCGACGAGCCGGGACGAAGGCGGCGAACATCGTGACGAGCGTCCCCACGATGAGCGAGACGACGATCGTCCGGGCGAGGATGACCGTTCCCGACGCCGGGATCTCGAACCCGATCGCGTTCAGCGCACCCTTGAGGAGGATCGCGATCCCGATGCCGGCCAGCACCCCGATCGCGGAGGACAGCACACCGATCACGAAGGCCTCCACGAGGACGGACGTCATCACCTGGCGGCCGCTCGCGCCGAGCGCCCGGAACAGCGCCAGCTCTCGCGTCCGCTGCGCCAGAATGATGGCGAACGTGTTGAAGATGATGAACGCGCCGACGAACAGCGAGACGAACGCGAAGACGAGGAACGCCGTTCGCAGGAAGCCGAGCCCGGTGCTGATCTGGTCCTGCGCCTCGGACACCACCGTCGCCTGCGTCACGGCCTCCACACCCTTGGGCAGCACCGCGGAGATCGAGCGTTGGAGCTCGACCCCCGAGACGCCGGGCTCGGCGACCACCGAGATCGTGTCGAGCTTCCCCTGCTTGCCCAGCACGTCCTGAGCCGTCGCCAGGTCGAACATCGCCCACGTCGCGCCGAACAGGCTGTCGGACTCGCCGAAGCCCGCCAGACCCACCACCTTGAACGTGTCCGGAGGACCCTCGAACAGGATCTCGACGCGGTCGCCCACGGCGATGTCGTGGGTCTTGGCCGTGGCCGCGTCGATGACCGTCTGGTCGGGACCCCGTGGCGGCGAGCCCCCCGGCTTGAGCCTGAAGCCGTTCCCCTCGTACCAGGCCGAGGCCGCGGTCGGTGGGCCGAAGGTGCCGACCACCTTCCCGGTCCTCGGATCGACGATCTGCGCGTAGCCGATGACGTCCCCGTTGGCCCTCGCGACGCCGGGGACGGCCTCGACGTCCTGGAGCACCGACTCGGGCATCGGGTCGCGCTCTTCCAGGCTGCTGGTCTGCGCGGTGAAGGCGTTCGAGCTGCGGACGAGCACGTCGATCGGCGCGTAGCCGGTGCCGACCAGGTCGTTGAACGCACGCGTCATCGTGTCCGTGAGCACGAAGGTGCCCGCCATGAAGCCCACGCCCAGGATGACGGCGAGACCCGTGAGGATGAGCCGGACCTTGCGCGCGAGCAGGCTGCGGATCGCGGCGCGGAACACGCTCAGCCCTCCAGCGACTTCAGCCGGTCGAGGATCCTTTCGGTGGTCGGCTCCACCATCTCGTCGACGACCCGGCCGTCGCCCAGGAAGACGATCCGGTCGGCGAAGCTGGCCGCCGAGGCGTCGTGCGTCACCATCACGATCGTCTGCCCGTGGTCCTTCACGGCGCTCCGCAGGAA
>CBRGMI010000238.1:0-3293 GCA_967797495.1 uncultured bacterium | reverse complement strand
CGTGCTGACGAGCCCGACCGAGACCCCCAGGTTCGGGAAGATCGGCATCGCGATCGTGCCGACCTTAGGAGCGGTCGTCGGGAACACCGTGCAGGTCGCCGTGGGCGACGGCACCGTCGACGCGACCGTCGACGTTCTGCCGATCTACGACACCAACAAGGACCGGCCCCGCTCGTAGCGATCAGAGGATCGTCGTCACGGCCTCGACGAGCCCCACGGTCCCCGAGATCGTCAGGAGGGTCAAGGCGACCGCGCCCGTGATCCTTAGGGCGGGACGCGTGACCGGTCGCGTTGGGCGCAGATCCAGGATCAGCAGACCCGCGGCGCAGAGAAGCAGGACGAGCGTCACGGGCGCCGCCCATCCCGTGGCGCGAGCCACCAGGGCCACGGCACCGAGCGCCGTCAGGGCCATCGCGATGAACGTGCCCACGGCCACCAGCCGAGCGCGCCAACGGCCGCCTCGCGCGACGACGGACACGAGGTGCCCGCTCGGCTCGACGAGCATCACGAGCGCGACCCCGTGCAGGACGAACAGCGAGCCGAGCACGAGGACGTTCAGGAGCGGCCGTCCGAGGATCGTGAAGTCGGGGTTCCCCGGGTCCAGGAGCACCGTCCCGAAGACCACGAGCTCGAGACCGCCGAATGCGAGCGCTCGCAGCCGTCGCCGGCGGGGGAGCCAGGGGAGCGTCGCCAGGTAGAACGCCGTCCCGACCAGCGCCGACCCGATGCCGACCGCGATGACGAGGAAGGCCGTTCCCTGGAAGGTGATCCTCCCGATCGTCGCTCCCGCCTCGGTCGTGACGCCCTGGGCGACGTCCCGGGCGGTGAGCGCCGCGATGCGCATCGCGATCCGGCTGCCGATGCCGCCGACCACGACCCCCGCTGCGCCACCGGCCACGAACACGGCCGCGAACCCTCGGAGGGTGCTCGGAGCCGCTTCCCGCAGGGGCGGACGCTCGAGCGTCGACGAGATGCTCACCAGCGAACGATGCCGCCGTTGGGCCGGAAAGGGAAGGGTGGTGCCACGACCCGGCCCCGGGGTGGGAACCCGCCAAGACGCTCGAGGGAAGGCGGTCACGGGGTGTACACTCCTGCAGAATCACAACGATGTGATTCGAAGGGAGGAGGCCGGATGCCGCTGCACACCTGCGCACCGCCGCGCGACGCCCAGCACACGACCATGTCCCTGTGGGTCTGCCCCGAATGCGGTTCGACCTGGGAAGGGGTCCCGTGGAGCGGGGTCTTCGACTTCGACCGGAACGAGGCCGTCACCCGCGCCGAATGGATCCTCGTCGAGGGACCGACCCAGCTGGCGGGCTGACATGGCGGTCGAGCTTCGCAACGTCGATGCCCTCGCCCCGCCACCCGGCTACTCGCACGTCGCGATCGGCCGCGGAGGGACCGTCGTGTTCACGGCGGGGGCGGTGCCACTCGACGCGCGAGGCGACCTGGTGGGCGGGGACGACCCGGTCGCCCAGGCCGAGCAGGTGATCGAGAACCTGCTCGCCGCGCTCGAGGCCGGCGGCGCCCGCCCGGAGAACGTCGCCAAGACGACCGTCTACGTCGCCGGCTCCAGCTACGAGGCGCAGTCGGCCGTCTGGCAGGTCGTCCGCGGCTCCGAGATCGGCCGGGCGCCGAGCACGCTCGTCGGGGTCCCGATCCTCGGCTACCGCGGTCAGCTGGTCGAGGTCGAGGCGATCGCGCTCATCGACTGACCGGCACCCGGCTCAGAACAGCCCGATCGTCCGACCGTGCTCGTCGATGTCCACCTGCATGTACGCGGGGGTCCTGCCGAGACCAGGCATCCGCTGCATGTCGCCGCAGAGCACGACGACGAACCCCGCGCCCGCGCTCGGCACCACGCCGCGAACGGGGAGACGCCACCCTCGTGGACGGTTGAGCAGCGACGGGTCGTGGGTGAGGGACAGGTGGGTCTTCGCCATGCAGACCGGCAGCGTGCCGAACCCGAGCTGGTCCATCCGCGCGAGGTCCTTCTCCGCCTGGGGCTGGTAGTCGACGCCGTCCGCGCCGTACACGCGGGTCGCGATCGCCTCGACCTGGTCCTTGATCGGCGTGTCGTCGGGTGTCAGCTGATGGAACGCGTTCGGCCTCTCGCACGCGGCCACCACCGCCTCCGCGAGCTCGATCGCGCCGCCCCCGCCCTGGGCGAACCCACGGTTCACCACCACCGTCTCCGCGCCGGCCCCGAGCGCGAGCTCGCGCATCAGCTCGACCTCGGCCTCCGTGTCGCTCGGGAAGTTGTTGATCGAGACGACGCACGGCAGGCCGTACTCGCGGACGATCGCGATGTGCTGGCCGAGGTTCTCCACGCCGCGCTTGACCGCCTCCAGGTCTTCGGTCCCCAGCTGATCGAACGGCACGCCGCCGTGGGACTTCGTGGCCCGCACGGTCGTCACGAGCACCCCGGCCGAGGGTGCGAACCCCCCGAGCCGGCACACGATGTCGCAGAACTTCTGGAACCCCAGGTCGCTCGCGAACCCCGCCTCCGTGATGACGTAGTCGGCGAGCTTCAGCCCGACGCGGTCCTCGATGATCGAGTTGTTCGCGTGGGCGACGTTGCCGAACGGCCCGGCGTGGATCAGCACGGGCTGCCCCTCGAGCGTCTGCACCAGGTTGGGCTTCAGCGCGTCCTTCATGATCACGGTCATCGCCCCGGCGACGCCTAGCTGCTCGGCGGTGACCGGCTCTCCGTCGCCCGTCGACGCGACGACGATCCGCCCCAGGCGGGCGCGGAGGTCGGCGAGATCGGAGGCGAGGGCGAGCACGGCCATCACCTCGGACGCCGCGGTGATCACGAACCCGTTCTCGCGCGGGACGCCATGCATCTTCCCGCCGAGCCCGATGACCATGTAGCGGAGCTCGCGCGCATTGACGTCGAGCGTTCGCGGCCAGGTGATGCTCGAGGCGTCGATGCCGAGCGGGTTGCCGAAGTAGAGCGAGGCGTCGAGCGCGGACGCCAGCAGGTTGTGGGCGGCCGTGACGGCGTGGAAGTCGCCGTTGAAGTGGAGGTTGATGTCCTCCATCGGGACGACCTGCGCGTAGCCGCCGCCGGTGCCGCCACCCTTGATGCCGAACACCGGGCCCATCGAGGGTTCGCGCAGGCAGAGCACGACGTCCTTGCCGATCTTCCCCATGCCCTGCGTGAGCGAGATCGACGTCGTCGTCTTGCCCTCGCCGGCCTTCGTCGGCGTGATCGCGGTGGTGATGATCAGCTTGCCGTCCGGACGGTCGGCGAGCCCGTCGAGGATCGAGAGGTCGACCTTGGCGCGGTA
>CBRGMI010000237.1:0-3299 GCA_967797495.1 uncultured bacterium | reverse complement strand
CCGCGAGCGGCCCCGACGACGTCGAGCGCTACTACACGGACATCCGCGGCGGACGACGTCCGTCCCCGGAGCACCTCGAGGAGCTGCGCGAACG
Organism: uncultured bacterium; assembly: GCA_967797495.1. GTDB lineage: Bacteria > Actinomycetota > UBA4738 > UBA4738 > HRBIN12 > DASSJM01. The sequence goes on along the minus strand of CBRGMI010000237.1, from coordinate 3,205 downwards.
CTACGCGGCGATCGGCAACCGCTTCCCCCTGCTGGACATCACCCGGAAGCAGGCCGAGGGCCTGGAGCGGGAGCTCAACCGCGGCGAGGCCGGCGCGTTCCGCGCCTACCTGGGGATGAAGCACTCGCCCCCGTTCATCGCCGAGACGACCCACCGTATGCGCGAGGACGGGATCGAACGCGCGATCGGGATCGTGATGGCGCCGCACTGGTCGGGGATGTCCGTGGAGAGCTACCTCGACCGCGTTCGCGAGGCGGCGGGCGAGGGCCCGCCCGCGTTCGACTTCGTCCGCTCGTACCACGACGACCCCCGCTTCGTGTCGTTCCTGGCGGCGCGGGTGGCCGATGCGCTCAGCGGGCTCACCGCCGAGGAACGCCGGGGCGCGACGGCGATCTTCTCGGCGCACAGCCTGCCCACCCGGACGGTCGCGGACGGGTCGCTCCGGTGCCTGCGATGCCACGCGTGCGAGGACGGCTGCCGGTACCGCGAAGGCCTCGCCGAGACCGCCGACCTGGTGGCCGCCGAGCTCGGCCTCGCTCGACACACGATCGCGTGGCAGAGCGCCGGGCGGACGGACGACCCGTGGTGGGGCCCGCCGATCGAGGACGTGCTCGCGGACCTGGCCTCGCAGGGGTGTCCGGCCGCGGTCGTGTGCTCGGCCGGATTCGTGGCCGACCACCTCGAGATCCTGTACGACCTCGACATCGAGGCGCGGGCGATCGCCGAGCGGGCCGGCATGCGTCTCGTGCGCACCGAGATGCCGAACGCGGATCCCGCGTTCGTCCGGGCGCTCGCCCACGTCGTCCGCGAGCGGCTCGCGGCCCCGAGGACCTGACGGTGGTGGCGCCGACCGCCGTGCGGGTCGTGGTCGTGGGCGGCGGGGTCTCGGGCCTGACGGCGGCACACCGGCTGCTCGAGGCCGATCCCGCGCTCGAGCTCGCCGTGCTGGAGTCCGATCCCGAGGTCGGCGGCCGGCTTCGGACGGCGACCGTCGGCGACCTCGAGCTCGAGGCCGGTCCGGACTCGGTCGTCGCCCGCAAGCCGTGGGCGGTGGACCTGTGCCGGGAGCTCGGTCTCGAGCTGACCGCGCCGGGCGCCCGCGACGCCCTCATCTGGACCGAGCGCGGGCTCGTCCCGCTTCCGGAGAGCGCGCTCGGCATCCCCACCGATGTGGAAGAGATCGCGCGGTGGCCGGGCCTGTCGCGCCGGGGTCGCGTGCGAGCGCTCGCCGATCTCGTGCGCAAGGCTCGGGCGCCGAAGGCCGACGAGTCGATCGGCTCGCTGGTGCGCCGGCGGATGGGCGACGAGGTGGCCGAGCGACTGACCGGGCCGCTCCTGGGAGGGTTGTTCGCCGGCGACGTCGACCGGCTGGGCGTCGACGCGACGTTCCCCGAGCTCGCGCGGTGGGAGCGAGCGTTCGGCAGCCTGATCCGCGGCGCCCGCGCGGCGACCAGGGCCGCCGCCGACGCGGGGCCGATGTTCCTGCGACCGCACGGCGGCGTCGGGGAGCTCCCGCGCGCGCTGCTCGGGCGCGTCGGGCGGGCTCGCGTCCGGCTCGGGGCGCCGGTCCGCTCGGTCGAGCGCGATGGCGAGGCGTTCGTGGTGCGCACCGCCCGGGAAGCCCTGCGCGCCGAGGCGGTCGTCGTCGCCACACCGGCGTTCGTCGCGGCCGAGGTGCTCCACGGGATCGACACGACGGCGGCCGGGTCGCTCGGCGCGATCCCGTACGCGAGCACCGGCGTCGTGCACCTCGTCTACCCCGAGGACACGGCCGGGGCGCTCCCGGAGGCGACCGGGTTCGTCGTGCCGCCGGGCCGGGCGCCGATGACCGCGGCGACGTTCGTCTCACGGAAGTGGCCCGAGGCGGCGTTCGGGATGCGCGCCGTCGTCCGCTGCTTCGTCGGGGCCGTGGGTTCCGAGGACGTCCTGGACGAACCCGACGAGGACATCGTGGACGCCGTGTGCCGGCACCTGGCGGCCTTCCTCCCGCTGCCGGGACGCCCGACCGCATCGTCGGTGGTCCGGTGGCCGCGGTCGATGCCGCAGTACGAGGTCGGGCACCTGGACCGCGTCCGCGCGATCGAGGGCTCGCTGCCGGCGGGTATCTTCCTGACCGGCAACGCGTACCACGGGGTGGGCGTCGCCGATGCCGTCCGTAGCGCGGGGCTCGCCGCCGAGCGGGTCCGCGTCCATCTCGGGGCCGAGCCAGCGGGTGTCGATCTCGAGGACGGGCGCGGCAACGGACGAGCTTCGAACAGATCGGAGAACGTGGGATGAGCGACACCGTCTACGCGCTGTACACCTGCTTCAAGGCGACGCGCGGGTTCCGAGACCTCGACCTGGACGACGCGGCCCAGGAGGTCGAGAACCTGATCAAGGAGTGGGACCCCGCGGTGACCGTTCGGGGCGTCTACTCCACGGTCGGCTTCCGGGCCGACACCGACCTGATGCTCTGGCTCGTCGGGCCGACCCCCGACGCGGTGCAGGAAGCGCTCGTCGCGTTCCGGCGGACGCGGGCCGGGCGCGAGCTCGACGTGGCCTGGACGTTCATGGGCGTGGTCAGGCCGGCCGAGTTCACCCCCGACCACGCGCCGGCGTTCGTCAAGGGCGAGGCGCCGAGGCGCTACCTGTGCGCGTACCCGTTCGTTCGAACGCCCGAGTGGTACCTGCTCCCGTCGGACGAACGCGCGTCGCTGTTGCGCGAGCACGGCGAGGCCGGCCGGGAGTTCCCCGACGTGCTCGCGAACACCACGAGCGCGTTCGGCATCAACGACTGGGAGTGGATCCTCGCGTTCGAGGCGGACGAGCTCGACCGGCTCGTGGACTGCATCCGCCGGCTCCGCGAGGCGCAGGCCCGCCGGTTCACCAAGGTGGAGGTCCCGTTCGTGACCGGGATCCGAAAGGACGTGCGCGCGGCCCTCGCCGACCTGGCCTAACCGCCGACCGTCTTCCGGCGCCCGGGAGCGGCATAATGGGCACGCCGACCGAACGGAGGTCCACCGTGGCGCACGCGAAGGACAAGGGCGAGAAGCAGGCCAAGAAGACCGCGCAGAAGTCGATCAAGGAGAAGCGCGCGGCGAAGAAGGCGAAGAAGTCCACCACCGCGCGATCCGAGTAGCTCGTGTTCGAGGACCTGCTCCCGGCCTGGGGCGGCGAGGAGGTCGTCGTCCGGTTCGACGAGCCGAGCGCGACGTGGATGTTCGTC
>CBRGMI010000236.1:0-3324 GCA_967797495.1 uncultured bacterium | reverse complement strand
ACTGCATCGGCTTGCGGAAGCCCTCGTTCTGCTCGACCTCGTTGGCGTTCCACCGCAGCAGGTCCGCGGACTCCTCCACGTCGCCGAGCGCCTCGAGCCGGTTCTTGCCGACCTCCATCGCCATCAGCGCCGACAGCTCGTTGCGCTGGTCGGACATGATGTCGGCGGCCTTGCGGATGATCGACACCCGCTCCTGCCATGGGCGGTCGGCCCAGTCGTGGAACGCGCCCTTGGCGGCCGCGACGGCGTCGCGGACGTCCTCGCGCGTGCCCGAGGCGAACTCGCCGATCAGCGTGCCGTCGATCGGTGAATGGGCGGCCTTGTACCCGGAGCCGTCGCGTGCCTCGCCGTTCACGAAGAGCGGATGCCGCTGCCCGAGCCAGGACCGGGCCACCTCGATGCCCCGGTCGTAGGCCTCGTGCAGGTCCTCGTTGTCGGCCGCCATCGTCGCGTAGGTGATGCGGAACCCTTCCTCTGCCATGGAGTGCCTCCTGTGCGCGGAAACGGCGCGTGACCTGGTCGATCTGGGTCCCTCAATCGTAGTCGCCGGAGCCGGTTTCCCCCAAGTCGGCGGCCGCGGGGAACTGCCCGATCGATACCGAGATTCGGCGTCCGGCCGGGCGTATCATCGGCCTCCCTTGAGGCTCGTGACCTTCGACCGGCGGGGGCACCGGCGACTGGGAGCGCTCCGGGAAGGGAACGTCGTGGATCTGCCGAGCCTGCTCGGCCACCCCGCGTTCCCGGAGACGATGGAGCGGCTCGTCAGGAGCAACGGGGGAACGGTGCTCGATGCCGCCCGGGCAGCCCTCGAGCGCGACGAGGCAGATGACTTCGTCGTCGAACGACCACGTCTGCTCGCGGCGCTCCTGCCGACCGCGCTCCGTTCGACGGACGCCGTCGAGGGCGGGAGGCCGGCGTTCGGGCCGGACGAGGAGATCCCGTGGCCGGAGGGGGCGGGCTGGCTCGAGTTCCATCCGAAGATCGCGGCGATCCTGCGGCGCGGGGTGGACGACGCGATCACTCCCGAGGAGACTCCCTCGGTCGTCTTCGGCTACACGCTCGTGGGTGACTGGCTCGCACGGCGCGCCAACGGCGATCCGATGCCGACCCCACGCGGCGTCCCGCTCTCGATCGGCCCGTGCGTCGTGACGGCGGACGAGCTCGATCCGCAGACCGCGTTCGTCACGGTCAGGATCGACGGCGAGGAGTGGGTCAAGGGGAACCTGAACGGCACGGCGCTCGGCCTGCTCCGCGACGTCGCCCGGGCGTCGAAGCAGGAGCGGCTGGAACCGGGCGAGACGTTCGCCTCGGGCCCCTTCGAGATCCCGGGGTTCGAGCAGCGAGTGTGGCCCGGCGCCGAGGTGGAGCTCGAGGCCGAGGGGATCGGGATCCTGCGGAACCGGCTCGGGCAGATGTAGACGCGATCGTCGCCCGGCTCGAGCGGCGTGGACCGCAACCGTCCGAGCGCCGTTGACCTACTTCTTCGAGCGCTTGCGTTCGGCCCCGCGCTCGGCGGCCTGACGTTTCTCCGCGGCTTTCCTCTTCCGTTCACGATCGTGCGCCCAGCGCACCCTCGCTCGATCTCCTCGACCCATCGTTCTCCCTCAGTCCTGGTCCTCGTCGCCGCCCTGCGCGAGCTCGGCGCTTCGATGCCGGGCGGCGTCGATCGCGTTCAGGAAGGCGGCGCGGACGCCCGCCTCTTCGAGATGGCGGATCGCGGCGATGGTCGTCCCGCCCGGCGAGGTCACCATCTCACGCAGCTCGACCGGATGCTTGCCGGTGTCGCGGAGCATCTTCGCGGACCCCAGCATCGTCTGGATGATGAGCTCGGTCGCGACGTCCCTCGACAGGCCGAGCAGGATGCAGGCCTCGATCATCGCCTCGGCGAGCAGGAAGAAGTAGGCGGGGCCGCTGCCGCTGGTCGCCGTGATCGCGTCGAGGTGGACCTCCTTCAACCGGATCACCCTGCCGACGTACCCGAGCAGCTCCTCGGCCACCTCGAGGTGCCGGTCCTCTGCGTTCGAGCCCGCGGCGACGACCGACATCGCCTCGTCCACGAGGACGGCCACGTTCGACATCACGCGGACGACCGGGACGCCGTCGGGCAGGTGCTTCTCGACGAACGAGGTCCGGATCCCGGCGGCGAAGCTCACGACCAGGTGCCCCTGGGTCACGTGCTCGCGGATCTGGGACAACAGGGCCTCCATGTCCTGCGGCTTCACCGTGAGGACCAGGACGTCGGCCCAAGCGACCGCGTCCGGGTTCGAGAGCGTCGACGCGATCCCATAGGTCGCCGCGAGCTCCCGCGAGCGCTCTTCGCGGCGGCTCGTCACCATGACCTCGTCCGCGCTGCGGCCGCCGGAGCGGATCAGCCCGGACACGAAGGCCTCGCCCATCCGGCCGCCGCCGAGGAAGGCCACCTTGCGATCGTGGGGTGCGCTCATCCCTCGGCTCCCCCGGGGCGGGCGGGCTCCATCGTCGCCGCCCGTCCGGACGCGGCGGGGTCGGGATCCGCGAGCGGGCTCGGTGCCGGTGAGATGCCCGAGCGCAGCAGCTCGAGGAACTCTCGGATCCGTGCGTCGCGCCGCCCGGGGACGTGAGGCTGGCGGTGGACCAACCCGGGGTCAAGCTCCTCGCTGCCGAGGGCGTCCTGGAACCGTTCGGCGACCCAGTCCAGCATCGAGGCGATCATCTCCACATCCACGTCGTCCCGGATCTCCCCGCGACGCACCCCGAACTCGACGAACTCGAGCGTCCCGTAGGGATCCTCGCTCCGCATGAGCCGATCGATCGGGCGCCGGAGCCCGAGCCCGGTGTCGTACCGCCCGATCATCGCCACGCGGTTGGCGACCCATTGCTCGGTGAGGAACTCCTCGGTGCGGCGGAGCCAGTAGTCCAGGACGGACCAGAACCCGGCATCCACGATCTCCACGGGGGCATCGAGCCAGGCCGGGAGCTGCCCGACCGCCTCCCGATACACCGCGAGGAACAGCCCCTCCTTGTTCCCGAAGTGCAGGAAGACGGTCCCCTTGGCGACCCCGACCTCGGCGGCGATGTCCTCGACGTGCGCACCGCGATAGCCGTGTTCGGCGAACTGCCGCATCGCGACGTCCACGATCTGCCCGCGTCGCGCGTGGTTCTCGCTTCCCTGTCCGGTGGTCATGACCTGGGAACGGTAGCCGCGCACCGCCGGGCGAACAAGCCAGCGTCGCGGGGTGTCTGGGGCGGCGCCCCGGATCGGAGTGATAAAGAAGAACCCGAGGGACCTCCGGCTCGCCGGAAGCCGAAGCCTCCAGCCACCGTTGGCCCCTCGGGCTCAGGTGC
>CBRGMI010000235.1:0-3341 GCA_967797495.1 uncultured bacterium | reverse complement strand
CCGGCGGCCGAGGCCTCCGAACGCGTGTTCTCGGCGGCCTTCCCGATCTCGCTGATGCGGCAGCTCGACTGCCTGCCCGAGGCCCGGCCGTAGGGTCGGCATGGGTCCGTCGCGTATCCTTTGCCGGTCCCGCGCTCGCCCGACACCTGCGTGAGCCCGAAGGACGAAGGGGATCCCGCAGACCGATGGCACTGACGAAGGACCGAACCGACGCCGCCGTGCAGGTTCCCGAACCCGTGCGGCGGGGCTGGCTATCGAGCCCGCTCGTCCTGATCGGCGCGATCGCGCTCCTGCTGGTCGCGTTCGGCTGGACCTTCCTCCAGGACCCCTCCATCAGCGCCCCCACGCGCGACCCCGCCTGGTACACGTGGCGTTCGAACCTGATGATGCACGACTACCCCGGTCTGATCGCGGGGGACTGGGGCCCGTTCTCGATGTTCGGCGGCGGGTATCGGGTGAGCGTGCCCCTGATGGGCTCGATCCTGCAGCGGGTCGCCGGGATCGACCTGTACACGTTCAGCGCGTTCCTGATGGTCGGCGTCCCCGTCCTGACCGGCCTCGCGCTGGGCGCTTTCTCGTGGCGAACGCACAGGGACCCGCTGCTGTTCCTGCTGGTCATGCTCTCGACGGCGGCGCTGTTCATGACGACGCCGTACGTCGGCTACCTCGACAACATCACGGTCCTGTACTTCCTCTCGTTGATCCTCGCGTTCTTCGCGCCGGCCAGGACCTCGTGGGGCGCGCGGAGCGCGATGTTCCTGATCGGCATCGCCGCGGCGTTCACGCACCCGACGACGTGCGTGATCTTCGGGTTCTCGCTGATGGCGGTGTTCGGGCTGCGAGTGCTGACGAGCCGGTTCCACCTCGGGCCGCCGCTGAAGGAGCTCGGGCCGTCGTTGATGTCGGTCGGGTTCGGGATGATCTTCGGCCTGTCGACGTGGCTGATCGCGCCGTGGGGCGTGACCGGCTCGCTCGCCGACGCCGCCCTGCCGCCCCCGTACACGAAGGAGGTCTTCCTCGACCGGCTGAAGGGATGGGTCGGCTCGCTCCAACCCGGGATCCTCGTGCCGCTCGTGGTGCTCGCGATCGCGTGGACGATCTGGCAGGCGCGCAAGGACCGCGCGCGCTCGGACGAGTTCGGCACGATCTCGGCGATGCTGCTGCTGCCGTTCCTCGGGATCTTCGGGTTCGTCGCGGCCACCTACCCGTACTACCGCTTCATGAATGCCACGATGGCGCTGTTCGCGCTTGGCGGGCTCGGCGCGTACGTCGCGATCCGGTGGCTCTGGAAGCGCGAGGGCGCGGCCAAGGTCGCCGGCGTCGTGGCGTCGCTCCTGATCGTGGCGTCGTTCGGCTACATCTGGGTGCAGGGCCGCGAGATCTCGCACTGGGCCGACCCCGATAGCCAGTGGATCGACCAACCGACGCGGACTGCCCTCGAGGCGGCTCGGGCCGTTGTCGAGCACGAGCCGGGCGACCGCCCGATCGTGTTCGTCGTGAACTACGAGGACACCTACCAGTCCTACGGCTGGTCCAAGACGTTCACGAACGTCTCCCGCACCGGCCTGCCCGGCGACGCGGTGAAGCGCTCGATGACGTACTTCGGCACCGTCGAGGACTTCCTCGCCGACCAACCAACCGTCCTGACCGACCCGACCTACAACAAGATGTCGAGGGCCTTCCACCGAGAGCTCGCCGACCTGCGCGAGGAGTACACCGGTCCGCCGGTCGCGATCCTGGTCCGCCAGTTCAACGAGGGGACCGTGAACGAGGAGCTGCTGGACCAGGCGCCGGACGACCTCGTGATCCTCGGTGACGACGTCGCGGTCGTGACCGGCGAGGGGCTCACCACGCCCTCGGACGCGGCGATCGCGGACGCGCGCGCGGCCGAGGGGGAGGTCGCGGCGTTCTACGCCGATCACCCGGGGATCTTCGGGAACCTCGGGCACACGCTGTGGGTGGTGTTCGCGCTCGCCCTGCTGCTCGTCGTGCCGGGGGCGATCGCGGCGCGGTGGTTCGGGCTCGACGATCCGTGGCTGAAGATCGCGCTCGTGCCGGGGATCTCGATCACGCTCATCGTGCTGTCGGGCATCGTGGTGGTCGCGGTCACCCGGGCACCGTTCGGCGTCGTCCACGGGTGGGCGTCGCTGGCGCTCGCGACGGCCGTCGCGGCCGGGCTGCGGTTCGGAGCGTCACCGCTTCTTCGCGTGCTCAACGGCATCAGTGGCTTCTTCGACTCGATGTTCTCGGTCTTCTCGAACCGCGACTTCTCCGTCCTGGTCGGCATGCAGTACCTGGCGCAGATGGGGCAGGGCGTCGTGCAGGGCGCGATCGGCAAGTCGATCGCGTTCGGGGGCGAGAAGGGGTTCGACGTCTCGACGGTTCCGTCCGCGGACTACCTGTTGAAGGTGGTGCTCGCGCTCTACGTGCCCTACACGCTGATCTCGCCGTTCATCGGCGTGTTCATCGACCGGTTCGAGCGCCGCAAGGTGGTCGAATGGACCAACGTGGTCGTCGCCGCGATCGTCGTGGTGGTGGCCGTGGTCGCCATGATCCCGCTCGGCAAGGCGACCACCGAGGGCGACGTCGGCGCCACCGTCGCGCTCGTGATCGGCCTGCTCGTCGCCCAGGCGTGCGTGCGCGTCGCGCTCGCGGTGAAGTCGGCGGCGATGCCCGACGTCCTGTCGGGCAAGGACCTTCTCCAGGGCAACGGCCTGTCCCAGGCGGGTGGTGCGTTGTTCCAGGTGGTGGGGATCGGGTTCGCGCTGGGCGCGGCGGCGGCGCTGCCCGCCTGGCTCGTCGTGGTCGTCGGCGCCGGGCTGCTCGGGGTGGCCGCCCTGGTCGCGAGGCACATGCGGCACGCCGAGGTCTCGGTGCACGAGACGAGCTTCGGCGCGGAGGCCTCCCAGGTGCTGCGGAACATCGCGGCCGGCATCCGCGAGCTCGCGGCTCGCCCGCCCGCCGCGATCGGCCTGTCGTCGTTCCAGATGCTCCGGTACCAGTTCTGGGGGTTCGTGCTGTTCACGTTCGCGCTGTACGCCAAGAACCTCGTGCAGGGCGGCGACGCCAGCAATGTCGCGCTCGGGCTGTCGGGCGGGGGCGGGCTGATCGGCGGCGCGCTGGGCCTGATCCTGGCGCAGAAGTGGAAGGACCGCGTCCCGCCGATCCGCCTGTTGCTCGCCTCGATGCTGCTGCTCGGCGCCGGGACGGTCGTGTTCGGGGCCCCGGTGTCGCTGGCGGGGTTCACCGCCCTCCTGTTCGTCGGGTTCTTCTCGTTCTTCCTTGGCAAGATCTCGGCGGACACGATCGTGCAGCAGGCGATGCCGGACGACTTCCGGGGG
>CBRGMI010000234.1:0-3362 GCA_967797495.1 uncultured bacterium | reverse complement strand
CCGAGCGCGAGCGCGGTGACCAGGTACCCGGCGATCACGAAGCCGGAATTCGGCGCCATCAGCGCTCCGCCCCGACGAGCGGTGACAGCGCCTCTCGCGCGGCGCGCTCCTCGAGCCGCCCCACCCTGAGGCGGAGGGTCATCAGGTACGCGTACGTGATCGTGAACGCGGCGACCCCGACGAGGAGCGCGAGCAGCATCGTCCCCTCGATCTCGGGCCCGCCGAGCCGGAACACCGTCGGCCCCTGGTGCAGCGAACGCCACCAGACGACCGACAGGTGCACGATCGGCACGTCGATGAACCCGACGATCCCGATCACCGCCGCCCAGCGAGCCCTCCGGGACGGGTTGTCCGTGATCCGGCGGATCGCGAGATAGGCGACGTAGATCAGGAGCAGCACCGCGGTGGTGGTCAGGCGCGGGTCCCACGTCCACCAGGTCCCCCAGACGGGCTTGCCCCATAGCATCCCGAGGACGATCGCCAGCGACGTGAACAGGACGCCGATCTCGGCGGACGCGGCGGCGACGCGGTCCCATCGCGTCTTGTTGGTCTTCAGGTACGCGATGCTCGAGATGAAGACGACGAAGAACGACAGGTACGCGAGCCAGGCCGCCGGGACGTGGATGTACATGATCCGCTGCACCTCACCTTGGACCGCGTCCGGGGGCGCCACCACGAGGGAGAGCACGGCCGAGATCCCGAGCGCGACGAGCGTCGCGATCCCGAGCAGGTGCTCCCCGCTCCGAGACGTGGCCTTGCCGAGCGCGCGCTCCGCCGTCGCCCCCATCAGTCCTCCAACAGGAAGCCGAACACCAGGACGCCGACCGACAGGAACACGACGTCGAAGGCCGCGAGCAGCCCCAGCCACGAGAGCACCTCGCCCGAGCGACCCGCCGCGGCGAGATCGGTCGCGCGAACCCCCGCGATCAGGATCGGCGCGACGAGCGGGAGCACGAGCATCGGGAAGATGGCCTCGCGCGTGCGCGCGGACTCGGCCACGACGCCGAACAGGCTCCCCACCGCGGCGAGCCCGATCGCGCCCAGCACGAACGCGGCCAGGACCAGGAACGGGTTCGCGACCGACAGATCGAACAGGACGATCACCAGCAGGAGCACCACGATCACCAGCGCGAGCAGCTCGACCGTCACGGCGAACGCCTTGCCGAGGAACACGGCCGCCTTGTCGATCGGCGCGAGCAGGAGCCCCTCCAGGGCCCCGTCCTCCGACTCGGTCTGGTACGCGCGCCTCGAGGCCATCACGGCTGAGAAGAGCACCGCCATCCACAGGAGGCCCGGCGCCACGCGTTCGAGCACGTCGCGGCCGGGCCCGAACGCGAACCCGAACGCGACCAGGACGGTGGCGGCGAACGGGAGCAACGTCCCGAGCGCGTGCCGCCCGCGGACCTCGATCAGGAGGTCCTTGCGCGCGATCAACGTCGCCTGGTGCGCGAGCGTCATGGGCCGGCCTCCACGGAGCCGTCGCGCAACGTGACGACGCGGGCAGCGAGGCCGGGCGCCACGGCGTGGTGGGTGGCGATCACGAGCGTCCGTCCCTCGCGGGACGCGTGCAGCATCATCTCGTCGACCGCGCTCCTGGCCGCGTCGTCCAGACCGGTCGTCGGCTCGTCGAGCAGCAAGAGCTCGGGATCGCGGACGATCGCGCGGGCGACCGCGACCTTCTGACGCATCCCGGCGGAGAACGTTCGGACCCGTTCGTCGGCGACATCCGCCAGCGCCACGCGTTCGAGGGCCCCCTGGACGATGTCGTGGTGGATGCCGAGCAGGTCGGCGAACAGCTCGAGGTTCTCTCGCGCGGTCAGCTCCTCGTACAGACGGGTGCGATGGGTGAGCAGCTCGGAACGCCGGCGGATCTCCTCGCGCGCGTCGGCGAGGTCGAACCCGAGGACCGAACCACCGCCGTACGTCGGGGACAGCGCCGTCGCGACGATCCGGAGCAGGGTGCTCTTGCCCGCCCCGTTCGGCCCGCGCAGGACCACGGCCTCTCCCCGCTCGATCGCGAGGTCGACGCGCACGAGCGCCGGTGCGGCGCCGAACAGTCTCGTCACCCCGCGCAGGTCCACCGCGGCGTCCTTCAGACCGATGGGTGATCGAGGGAGGGTGCGCATCGGGCCCCCTTTGTATCACCGGCGAGATCGAACGGCGTGGTGAGTGCGGTTTCGGCGGAACATCGCCGGTCGACCTCGCCCGGATCCGCGTCCGAAGAAGCGAGGTGTCGCGTAAGGCGCTTGCGGTCCCGTGGGGCGGCGCCTAGCGTGGCGCGGTCATGAGGCGCGCGTGCGTGTTCGTCGGAGTCTCCGCGACCTTCGCTGTCGCCTGGATCTCGTTGCTTCCGTCGCAGGCCCTCGCGACCTTCACGGGTCCCTGCACGGCCTCGATCGGCGGCGTCGACGTCACGTCCGGGCACGACGCGCCCGGCAGCCCCGTCCGGGTGCAGTCGGGCTCGCGCGTCCAGATCGGCGGAACGGCACCGTCGCGGGTCACCGATCTCACGTACACGGTGCACATCGTCGGCGGCGACGTGCAGGTCGGCACGGTCACGATCGCCCAGGACGGCCTCAGCTGGTCGGGGACGGTCGACCTCGAGTCGATCTCCGACGTCACGGTCGGTCTGTTCGAGGTGACCGTCGAGGTGCAGACCACCGGTCAGGAGTGCAGCGGCGTCGCGTACGTGTGCATCGAGGGCAGGAGTCCGTTCACCACGGCCGCGGGCGCCGGCGCGACGGCGGTCGGGGTCGGCGGCACGATCCTCCTAGTGCTGTCGTTCACCGGGGCTCGGGGGCTCGGGGCCGCTCGGGCGCCCCTGCAAGGGTTCGCCGGTGGTGCGACCGCCGGCCTCGGCGCCGCGGTCCTGTTACAGCAGTTCTGCACGGTCCCGCTCACGCCCGCGAGCGGTGTGGGGATCCCGGTGGTCCTCGCGACGGCCGGTGCCGTCGGTGCGTCCCTCGCCCGAGTCGCCGCGGCGCGTAAGGCCCGGCGGCTCGCAGCCGGTCAGGGGGAAGGCGGAGCGCCTCGCGGACCCGCGGGCGAACCGACCGGCGTTCTCGAGCGCGCAGGTAACGAACCGACGGAAGCCGGGCACGGAGGGGGCACCCCCTCGGCGAGCGCCGGTGGCGGTCCCGGCGCCGCCCCGACCGCGCCGATCCCTCCTGCTCCACCCCCGGCCACCGGCGGGGCGATCGTGCCACCGATCCCGCCGAGGGCGGACGTCGAGGCGACGTGCTCGAACTGCGGGGAGGCGAACCCGGCCGACAGCCGGTTCTGCTCGACCTGCGGGACGAGGCTCCGCCCGTGACCTCGGATCCGAGGATCGGCACCCAGATCGGGGACGACCGGATCCAACG
>CBRGMI010000233.1:0-3366 GCA_967797495.1 uncultured bacterium | reverse complement strand
GCGGTCCCGTCCACCCCGGGCGCGAACCCGCCGGCGACCTTTGTGACGTTGCACACGGGGAACCCGAGCCCGATGTCCTTCCCGGTCGGTGGCACGTCGGCGGGCGTGGGTTCCGGTTGGACGGAGGGCACGACGCCGCCGACGCCGGCGGGACGTGGCTCGGTCGGCGCGAAGACCCTGGAAAGGATCACGACGCCGACGATACAGGCGGCGATGACCGCGACGGAGACGCCCCCCAAGGTGAGTCGCCGTGCCATCCGACGGCGTTCGCGCCGTCTGATCAGGTCCTCGTAGACGCCGCTCGGATCGGCCGGCTCGCCGGCACCCTCGAAGGCTCGGCGGAGTCGCTCATCGAGGGCCACGGTCGTTCGCCTCCTCGTTCTCGTCGATCCCCAGAGCCCCGCCGAGCGCCGCTCGAGCACGGAACAGCGTGCTCTTCACGGTCCCCTCGTCGAGGTCGAGCGCCGAGGCCACCTCGCGGGTGCTCATCTGCAGGTAGTAGCGGAGCACCGCCACCTCACGCTGCCGACGTGGGAGTGCCGCAAGCGCGCGATCGACGTCGATGCGATCGGCCGTCGGCGACTCGCCGAGCGCCGGCGTGTGCATCCGAGCCCGCGCTCGACGTTCGGATCGCATCCTGCGGAGCCCGCTCCGTACCAGGTTCAGCGCCACCGTAGTCACCCATCCCTCCAGGGATTCGATCTCCTCGCCCTTCTCCGAACGCTCCCAGGCCCGCAAGAGCGCCTCCTGCACCGCGTCCTCGGCCGCCGGGCGGCTGCCGCTCGTGAGCGCGACCGCCGCGACCAGCCGGGGGTACGCGGTGTGGAGGAACTCCCTGATCGCGACCTCGTCGACCCTCATCTGCCTTCACCCTAAGACGCGTCTCGCCTGACATCGGTTGTCCTCACCTGCCGAGGTCCCTAGCACTCTCGGGGGTAGACTGCTAAGCCATGGTCGAACGCGAACTGGGAACCAGGAAGACCGAGGTGCTCCGCGCCGTCGTCGAGGAATTCGTTCGCACGGGCGAGCCCGTGGGGAGCGAGACGATCGCCGAGCACGCCGGCCTCGGCGTTTCCAGCGCGACGATCCGCAACGAGTTGGCGGCGCTCGAGGAGCTGGGGTACCTCTCGCATCCGCACACGTCCGCCGGCCGGATCCCCACCGACGCCGGCTACCGCAAGTACGTCGACGCGCTCCCCTCCGGCGGTCGGATGCGGGACGCGCAGCGGCGCGCGATCGCCGGGTTCTTCGCGGAGACCATGCTGGACCTGGAGGACGTCCTGAAGGGGACGACCCAACTCCTGTCCCGCGTCACCCAGTACGCCGGTCTCGCCGTGCCGCCCTCCGGATCGAACGAGATCGTCGTTCGGACCGAGCTGATCGAGCTCGGGAGCGGCCTCCTGCTGCTGGTCGTGGGGCAGCGTGGGGCCGTCGACAAGGCGATGATCGACCGGCCCGCCGAGCTGGACGCGGAGGGCTTGGCCTCCCTCGAGCGCGCGCTGACCGATCGCGTACAGGACAAGACGATCGCCGAGGCCCGGGCCGAAGTCCTCAAGGCGGCCGCGGGGGCCGGCCAGGCCGAACGAGAGATCTTCGCCGCGGCGGCCGACGTGTTCGGTGGCATGCAGGCAGGTGCCGGCGTGCACCACGTGTTGATCGGCGGCGTCGCCAACCTGGCGGACGAGGCGGCGCACTGGCGCCGGGAGACGGTTCGCCGACTGTTCGAGGCGCTCGAGCACGAATCCGAGATGCTGGAGCTCATGCGCGACGTCACCACCGAGGACGTGAACGTCACGATCGGTGCCGAACACCCCCATACCGGCGAATGGGAGGCCTCGATCGTCTCGGCGCCGTTCGGGTCGAGTGGGACGCAGCTCGGCGCCGTAGGCGTGGTGGGGCCGACCGCGATGGACTACGTCGGGGTGATGGCCTCGGTCCGCGCCGTCGCGCGGCGACTGTCCGAGCTCGCCACCGAGCTCGACGCCTGATCCACGATGGCCACCGTCCGCGACCTCTACGAGATCCTCGGCGTCGGGCGAGACGCCTCGACCGAGGACATCCGGACGGCCTACCGACGCCTGGCTCGCGAGTTCCACCCCGACGTGAACGGCGACCCCGCGGCGGAGCAGCGCTTCAAGGAGGTCGCCGGCGCGTACGAGATCCTCTCGGACGCCGACAAGCGGGCCCGCTACGACGCGTACGGCCACGGCGGGCCCATGGAGGCGTCCTTCGGCGACATCACCGACCTGTTCGAGGCATTCTTCGGGACCGGGACGTTCGGCCGGCGCCGCGGCGGTCGGCGCAGCCGGTCGCAGCCCGGCGAGGACCTGTTCGTCGATCTCGCGCTCGGGTTCAAGGAGGCCGCGTTCGGCGCGCGGCGCGAGGTCGAGATCGGACGGATGCAGACGTGCGACGTCTGCCACGGGAGCGGCGCCCGGGCGGGGAGCGCACCGCAGCGGTGCCACACCTGCGGCGGCACCGGTCAGGTGCAGGACGTGCGCCGGAGCATCTTCGGGACCGTGATGACCGCGCACTCGTGCGGCACCTGTCAGGGCACGGGGGAGGAGATCGTCTCGTCGTGCGAGGCGTGCCAGGGACGGGGCCGCGTTGCGGCGCACGCCACCGTGCCGATCGATGTGCCCGCGGGCGTCACCGACGGGATGGAGCTCAGGATCGGCGGTGCGGGGCACGCCGGTCGTGCCGGGGGCCCGCCGGGGGACCTGTACCTGTCGATCCATGTCGACGAGGACCCGGTGTTCGAACGGCACGGCCCCGATGTGTTCGCGGTGCTCGAGGTGCCGATGGTGCAGGCCGCGCTCGGCGGCGAGGTCCAGGTCGCGACGCTGGACGGCACCGAACGTGTCGGGATCGATCCGGGGACCGAGTCCGGGACCACCGTCCGCCTGAAGGGCAAGGGGATCCCGAACCTGGGTCGCGGGGGCCGGGGCGACCTGTTCCTGACGATCGCGGTGCAGACCCCCCGCGACCTGTCCGGGGATCAACGCAGGTTGGTCGAGGAGCTCGCGCGGCTCCGCGGCGAGGAGGCGGGGAAGCGGACGAGCACCGAGGGGACCCTGCGGCGTCCCGGGTCGCAGGGTCGATGAGCTCGAGCTGCCCGTTCTGCAGGGTCGTCTCGGGTGAGGACCCGGCGGAGATCCTGCACTCGACCGAGACCGTGCTCGCGTTCCGGGACCTCCGGCCGCAGGCACCCACGCACCTGTTGCTGATCCCGAAGGAGCACATCACGGACGTCCGAGACCTCGAGGAACGCCACGGCGGGATGCTCCACGACCTGTTCCAGGCCGCCGCGCACCTCGCCAAGACCGAGGGCGTCGATGCTTCCGGGTGGCGGCTGGTCGCCAACGT
>CBRGMI010000232.1:0-3369 GCA_967797495.1 uncultured bacterium | reverse complement strand
GCGACGTTCCAGGTCATGTCCCAGTCCTCGCGGTTGATCTCGGTCTTGGCCGAGAAGGCCGCCAGCGGCGGATTGTCGGGGCTCGCGCCGGGCCCCCAGCCGTTGAACTCGGCGTCCAGGACCACCTGGCGCGTGATGCCCTTGATCGTCAGGTCGCCCACCAGCTGGAAGGTGTTCTCACCGGTCGGGCGCAGCTCCGTGCTTCGAAACGTCATGACCGGGTGCTCGTCGACCTCCAGGAAGTCGTCGCTCCGCAGGTGGTCGTCCCGCATGCCCGTGTCGGTGGTGATGCTCGCGGTCTGCATCTCGACCTCGACGCGGGACTCCTCGGGCCGCTCGGCGATCGTCACCGTGCCGTCGAACTCCGTGAACCGGCCCCGCACCTTCGAGAGCATGTGCCGGGCCACGAACTCCAGCCGGGTGTGGTTCTTGTCGAACGTCCACGTCCCGGCGGGGGGCAGCGCGCTCCGGTCGATTACCTCGGGCGTCTCCGTTGCCATCGACACCTCCTCCTCCTCGGGGCTCTTCCGGGTTGCGGGAAGAGACCGCCTCCGCACATCGTTCTCCCTAACGAGATGAGAGTTCCTCCTATTCCCGTAGGTAACGAGGTTTCCGAAGCCCGACGGGCTACGATGCCGACCGTGGACCATAGCGCTGCGGCCGAGACCGAGGGGCAGATCTGCGAGCACTTCCAGCACGCGGCCGAGATCCTCGGCCGCCGATGGACCCCACAGGTCATCCGGGTCCTCCTGTACGGGCCAGCGAGGTTCGGGGAGCTTCGCGAGCGTGTCCCGGGGATCTCGGACACCCTGCTCTCCGAACGCCTCAAGCAGCTCGAGACCGAGGGGATCGTGGTTCGGACCGTGCACGCCGGCCGCCCCGTGCTGATCGAGTACTCGCTGACCGAGTCCGGCGCGGGGCTCTGCAAGGTCTTCGAGGCGCTGGGCGAGTGGGCGGAGCGGTTCGCCGGCGCCGACGCGCCCGCCTGAGGCCCGGTCACCGGCGCTCGCCGGCCGGCGGGCGCTCGAGGAGCCGTTCGCTCGGGGGCCCGAACCCGAATCGCTGGTACAGGCCGTGGGCGTCCTTGGTGTGGAGCAGCCACCGCAGGTCGCGCTGGGGGCCCTCGTCGACGCTGGCGCGGACGAGCTCGACGCCCAGCCCCCGACCCCGGTGCGCCCCCAGCACGTAGACGTCGGCGAGGTACGCGATCCTCCCGTCGCTCACCACGCGCGCGAACCCGACCTGCTGTCCCTCGTGGAATAGGCCGACCGTCCGCGCGGCCTCACGCACCTGCCGCTCGACCACGTCGCGCGAACGGTCGGTGCCCCAGTACGCCTCGCTCGACAGGAAGTCCCAGATCGCCCCCAGGTCCAGGCGGCCGGGGTCGTCGTCGAGCTCGTACCCGCCGGGGAGCTCGCGCCTCACGACTCGGCTCGAAGGTCGACGCCCGCCTCGTCCTCGAGGAGCGTGACGAGCGCGGCGTAATCGAGGTCGCCCCTGCCGGCGGGGAGCATCGCCTCGAGTCGTTCGGCGACCGCGCGGAACCCCGGGATCGGCGCGTCGAGGTCTTCGGCGGCCGACACGACGATCCGTCCGTCCTTGGCCATGAGCGCCGAGCGGAACCCGGGCTCGAACGCGTGGTCGAGCATCCGCCGCCCGTGCAGGTCGAGGACCTTCGAGCTCGCGAAGCCGCCCAGGAGCGCCTCGCGCACCTTCGCCGGGTCGACGCCGGCCTTCGCGGCCAGGACGAGCGCCTCCCCCACGGCCTCGACCGCCGACGCGATCACGAGCTGGTTGCAGGCCTTGGCGACCTGTCCGGCCCCCGACGGCCCGACGTGCACGATCGTCGAGCCCATCGCCTCGAACAGCGGGCGCGCCCGCGTGAACGCGTCGTCGGGCCCGCCCACCATGATCGACAACGTGCCGGCCTCCGCGCCGACCTGGCCGCCGGACACTGGCGCGTCGAGCATCGCGACGTCGTTGGCCGCCAACCGTTTCGCGAACGCACTCGTGCGGATCGGGTCGATCGTGCTCATGTCGATCACGAGCGACCCCGGCGTGGCGCGCTCGGCCACCCCGGCCTCGCCGAACAGCACGAGCTCGACGTCCGGCGTGTCGGGCAGCATCGTGATGACCACATCGGACGCCGCCGCGACCTCGGCCGGCGTAGCGGCGCGCTCCGCGCCATCGCCGACCAGCGCGTCCACCGGCGGCGCCGAACGCGAGTGCACCGTGAGCGGGTGTCCTGCAGCGAGCAGGTGACGCGCCATCGGCGCGCCCATCACGCCGAGCCCGATGAAGCCGACGCGTTCGGTCACGCCGCTAGGCGACGGCGCGGTCCGCGATCTCGAGCGCCTCGTCGATGATCCCGAAGCCCTCCGCGAGCTGCTCCTCGGTGATCGGCAACGGCGGGTTCGTCATGATCCCGTTCCACCGGACCATCGTGAACAGGCCGCGTTCGTCCAGGTGCTTGCCGACCGTCTTCATCTCGTCGCTCACGCCGTTGTAGGGCGCCATCGGCTCCATCGTCTCGCGGTCGCGGACGAGCTCGACGATCCCGAACAGGCCGATGTTGCGGACGAGCCCGACCGAAGGATGCTTGTCGGCCAGCTCCCGATGATGGCGGGCCATCACCTCCCCCATCTTCGCGCTGTGCTCGATCAGCCCGTCCTCTTCGTACACGCGGATCGTCGCGAGCGCCGCCGCCAGGCCGATCGGGTGCGAGTTGTAGGTGAGGCCCCCGTAGAACACGTGCTCGTCGAAGTAGCGGTAGACCTTCGGCGACAGGCCGACCGCGCCCAGCGGCACCGCCGAGGAGGTCAGCCCCTTGGCCATCGTCATGATGTCCGGCACCACGCCCCAGTGGTTGACCGCGAACCACTCGCCGGTCCGGCCGAACCCGGACATCACCTCGTCGGCGATCAACAGGATCCCGTGGCGGTCGCAGAGCTCGCGGACGCCCTGCAGGTAGCCGTCGGGCGGGATCAGGATCCCGTTCGTGCCGGTGACGGGTTCCAGGATGAACGCGGCGATCGTCTCGGGGCCCTCGAGCATGATGGTCTCCTCGAGGTACGCGAGCGCCGTCTGCGCGTCGTCGGTTCCGCGCTGCGTCCCGTGGTACGGGTCGAGCACGTGCACGACGCCCGGCATCCCTGGCTCGTTCGCCCACCGCCGCGGGTCGCCCGTGAGCGTGATCGTCGCGTAGGTCGCGCCGTGGTAGGACCGGTACCGCGCGAGGATCTTCTGCCGGCCGGTCGTCGCCTTCGCGATCCGGATGGCGTTCTCGTTGGCCTCGGCGCCGCCCAGCGTGAAGAAGACCTTGTCGAGGTCGCCCGGCATGAGCTCGGCGAGCTTCACGCCAAGCTTGGC
>CBRGMI010000231.1:0-3372 GCA_967797495.1 uncultured bacterium | reverse complement strand
TCGCCGACCCTCGGGTACGGGTTCTTCCTCCACGACATCGGCAAGGTCGGGATCCCCGAACACATCCTGTGCAAGGCGGGTCCGCTCTCGATCGACGAGTGGACGGTGATGCGCAACCACCCGATCATCGGTGCCCAGATCGTCGCTCCGATCGCGTTCCTGTCCGACACCGTCGAGCTCATCCGCCACCACCACGAGTGGTTCGACGGGACCGGCTACCCCGACGGGCTGGCGTCCGAGGCGATCCCGCTCGGCGCGCGCGTGTTCGCCGTGGCCGACTCGTTCGACGCGATGACCAGCGACCGTCCGTACCGCGGCTCGATCGGCCCCGAACGCGCACTCGCCGAGCTTCAGAGCGGCGCCGGGACCCAGTTCGATCCCGAGATCGTTCGGGTCTTCGTCGACATGGTGGAGCGCGATCCGCCCGAGGGCGACGAGGACTTCGCGCACGCCCTCAAGCACGCCCACTGACCCACCGGATCCGCCGAACCCCGCTCGGCTCGCTAGGCTTCGCGTGTGCCGACCGCCGCACCGCTCGTCCGGGTCGTGCGTTCGGGTCTCGTCGAGAGCGTCCACCTCGGCCACGCGGTCGTGTGCGATCCGCGAGGCCGCGTGCTCGCCGCCCTCGGCGACCCGGACCGGCTCGTGTTCTCACGCTCGTCGATGAAACCCCTGCAGGCGGCCGTGTCCCTGCGCCGGATCGCCGAGCCGCTCCCCGAGGACCTGGTCGCCGTGATGTGCGCATCGCACAACGGGGAGCCAGTCCACGTTCGGGTCGTCCGGCGACTCCTGCGGACCGGCGGGTTGTCCGAAAGCGACCTTGGGTGCCCCCCGGATCTGCCGATGGAACCCGAGGCGCGTCGGGCGGCTGCCGGTCCTCGACGGATCACGCACAACTGCTCGGGCAAGCACGCCGGCATGCTCCTCGCGTGCGAACGCTCGGGCGCCGAGCTCGCGAGCTATCTCGAACCGTCCCATCCGCTCCAGCGCGAGATCCTGCGCGCGGTGCGTTCGGCCACCGGCGTCCAACGACCGTTGGTCGGGGTCGACGGATGCGGCGCCCCGGTCCACGGGTTGCCGCTGCGCGGCATGGCGACGCTGTTCGCACGGCTCGCGAGGCCCGAGCGGCTCGGCCGACTGGGCGAGCGCGCCGCCCGCGCCGTCGCGGCGATGCGGTCGGCCCCGTACCTGGTCGCGGGGCGCGGCCGTTCGGACACACGGCTGATGGAGGCGGTCCCCGGCATCGTCTGCAAGGTAGGGGCCGAGGGCCTGCACTGCGCGGCCGTCCTCGACGCCGGGGTCGGGGTCGCCGTGCGGATCGACGACGGAAGCGACCGCGCCGCCGCCCCGGCGTTGATCCGGACGCTCGACCTGCTCGGCGTTCTGGACGATGGACAGCGCGCCCGACTGGCGTCCGTGGCGGCACCTCCCGTGCTCGGTGGCGGCCGGCCCGTGGGCCGGTTCGAGGTCGGGTTCCGGCTGCGCCGCCGGTCCGGCTGATCGCCTTCGCTGCATTCGAAGCGTCCTCCCGTACGATTCCTGCATGGGCTTGGGGAACGGTCGAGTCACCATCGAGCGCGCGATGAACGGGCCCCCGGCGGCCATCGATGCGCCGAGGATCGCCGTGGTCAGCCTGCACACATCCCCGCTCGACCAGCCGGGTTCGGGCGACTCCGGCGGGATGAACGTCTTCATCCGGGCGGCGGCCGAGCGCTTGTCGGCGGGCGGCCTCCAGGTGGACGTCTTCACGCGCACTCGGGACGAGCGTCGTCCCGAGGTCGAGGAGCTCGGGAACGGCTCCCGGCTGATCAACGTGCAGGCCGGGCCGAGCGCCCCGGTGCCGAAGGACGAGCTCCCGAGGTTCCTCCCGGAGTTCCTCGGGGGCGTGCTCCGGCGGGCTCGGGCCGAGGGCTCGGACTACGACCTCGTCCACACGCATTACTGGCTCTCGGGCTGGGTGGGGCGCAGCGCCCGCGAGATCTGGGGCGTCCCGCTGGTGGCGTCGTTCCACACCCTCGGCAAGGTGAAGAACTACTCCCTGTCGCGCGGCGAGCGCCCCGAGCCTCCGGACCGTCTGTCGGGCGAGGAGCTGGTGATCGCGGACGCGGACCGGCTCATCGCGGCCACGCCGGTCGAGGCGGCGCAGCTCGTCGGCCTGTACAGGGCCGAACCCGACCGCATCCGGATCGTGCCCCCGGGCGTCGATCACGGCCTGTTCTTCCCTCGAGATCGGAGCCGAGCCAAGTCGCGACTCCACCTCGCGGATCTGCGGCTGCTGCTGTTCGTCGGACGCCTGCAGGCGCACAAGGGCCCCGACGTCGCCGTCCGGGCGGTCGCCGAGGCGATCGCCCGTGACCCGGCCGGCACGCGCGACGTCGTGCTGGCCATCGTCGGCGGTCCGAGCGGCACCGATCACGGCGCCGAGGTGGCCCGGCTGATGGACCTTGCGTCAGCCCTGGGTGTGGGGGAGCGCGTGATCCTGTTCCCGCCCCAACCGCAATCGCGCCTGGCGGACTTCTACGCGGCCGCCGAGGCGGTCCTGGTCCCCTCGAGGTCGGAATCGTTCGGGCTCGTGGCGCTCGAGGCGCAGGCCTGCTCGACCCCCGTGGTGGCGTCGGCGGTCGGCGGTCTCCGGTATGTCGTCGAGGACGGCGTCACCGGGCACCTCGTCGAAGGCCACGACCCCGGCGACCATGCGGAGCGGATCCTCGCGGTCCTTTGCGATCCCGGTGAGCGCCGTCGGATGGGCGAGGCCGGCGTCGTTCGTTCGCTCCGCTTCTCGTGGGACGCCACCGCGGCCGGCATGCGCTCGGTGTATGGCGAGCTCCTCGACGGCCGCCGTCCCGCCTGAACGAAAGGGGCGGCGCCGTCGCGCGCTCGAACCGTTCGGTGCAGCGTCGAGGTTCGCGTCCGCGCCACGGCTCCGACCGGCATCTGCCTCGAGGCGCACCGTGGAACGCTCTGCACCGCAAGGGTTCCGAACGATGCGTCGAGGGACGTTCGCGTTCGAGACATGTTCTTGTCACTCTTTCCATCACGCCATCTACCTGCGCATATGTACCGTGACCTGCGCGTTCGTCGGGTTGACCGACCCCAGCGCCGCCGGTACATTTCGCTCGCTCCGAGCAGCCGGAGCGGCCGAATCAGGGAACCGAGGCCGGGACCCCTGGGAAAGCCGTAAGGCCGACTGGGCGCACCTGCTCGTACGGTTGGGACAGCTAACTAGCTGTGCGGGTGGGGAGGCTCGGGAGGCCCCAAAGCCCAACGAAAGGGTGCTACGGCCAGGAAACCAAGACGGCTGCGAGAGGTTGCTCGGAGCACCTGAGCCCGAGGGGCCAACGGTGGCTGGAGGCTTCGGCTTCCGGCGAGCCG
>CBRGMI010000230.1:0-3376 GCA_967797495.1 uncultured bacterium | reverse complement strand
TCGACACCGTGAGGGTGTACCCGGCGATCCCCGGACGATCCGAGGTGGAGCTGCGCCTCGAGCGGGCCCGCATGCTGCAGAGTGGTCAGCGCTCGTCTCGCCATCGAGGCGGCGGAACGGATTTCGATTCGCTCCGCGACTACCACCCCGATGATGAGTTCCGCAGGATCAATTGGACCGCCACCGCCCGCGCGGCCAAGCCCATCACGAACCTGTACCGAGAGGATCGCGATCAGCAGATCGTGCTCCTCCTCGACGCCGGCCGGTCCATGGCGGGCACCGTCGCCGGGCTGTCGAGATTCGAACACGCCCTGGACGCCGCGATCGCTCTCACCGAATTGGCCACGCGGGCCGGAGACCACGTGGGCGTGATGGCGTTCGCATCCCGCGTCGAGGCGATGTTGAGCCCACGCGGTGGACGCGACCAGCCCCGACGCGCCCTCGAGCTCCTCTTCGACCTGGAACCATCGCTGGACCCCACGGATTACCGGGGTGCGTTCGGGACGCTCCTGTCCCGCCACCGCCGTCGATCGCTCCTCGTCCTGTTCACGGATCTGAGCGAACGGTCGGTCATGCAACCACTGTTCGACGCCCTGCCGGTCTTGCTTCCCCGGCATCTGCTCATGATCGGAAGCATCGTCGACCCCGAAGTGCTCGCCTTGCGATCGGCCCCTCCCGGCACCTACGAGGATGCCTACCTGGCGGCCGCCGCGGCCCAGTCGCTCTCGGCGCGGAACCGCGCATCGGCGCACCTGCGCTCGCGCGGTGTCATCGTCGAGGATCGCGAACCGGGAAGGCTGACGGGGGCGTTGGCCGACCGCTACCTCCAGATCAAGAGCGCGGGGCGCCTCTAGCCGCCCGGCGCGATCGCACGGGCCAGCCGGCGAGAAAGGCGACGTACAGAACCGCCAGTCCTACGCCGATCACGATCTCCAGCACGTCCGGCAGGGCCGTGCCGGTCATGAAACCCTCGATCGCGGCGGCCACGACGAACGCAGGGATCACGCCGATCACCACCACGACGGCCTCACGGGTCTCGTCCCGAAGAGCCCGACCCCGTGGTCGGTCACCCGGGTCGATGAGGGCCCATCCCATCCGCAGCCCCGCGCCGGCCGCGATGCAGATCGCGGTGAGCTCGAGGACGCCGTGGGGAAGGATCAACGCCCAGAAGCTGCCTGCGTTCCCGACCACCTGAAACGATCCGGCCAGAAGCCCGAGCATGAGCGCATTCCTGATCAGGACCACGATCGTTCCCACGCACAACGTGATGCCGAGAGCGAACGCGAAGAACGCGACCAGCACGTTGTTGAGCAGGATGTACGCGGACAGGCTCGGCGCCGGGCCCAGGTCGGGGCTTCTTCCACCGACCTCCCTGATCGCATCCCGCGCAGCGGGCGGCAGGAGCCCGACCTGCGCCTCTGGTGACGTCGCGACCCACGCCCAGGAGGCGAGCACGACGAAGACGAGGATCCCCGCAGCGACGAAGACGAACGGGCTCGTTCGACGCAAGGCTTCCGGGTAGCGAACCACGAGCAAGCGAGCGAATCCTCGCGTGGTCCTCGGCTGGGCGGAGTAGATGGCGGCGTGGGCCTGCGTCACGAGCCCGTTCAGGTAGCCGTCCAGGCGGGGGTCGTGGAACTGGGTGCGTGCCTGGGCGAGATGCGTCGAGGCCCGAAGGTACAGGCGAACGACCTCGCCGATTTGGGCGCCGGACAGGGACGTAAGGCCCCGCCCGCCGTCGGCGCATGCGGCCTCCAGTTGCGTCCACTCGCTCCGATAGGTAGCTATGAAGGAGTCGATGTCCACCGGAGAAGTCTAGGGGCCGATGCGATCCGTTCCGGGAACCGTACGGTTCGTCACACCCGAAGCGGTGTCCATCTCGGCCGACGTCGCCGGGTTGGGTTCGAGGATGATCGCCATCCTCATCGACACCGCGATCCAGGCGGCCATCTTCATCCTCCTCGGGCTGGCTCTGGCCGGCCTCGGACTGAAAGGCACGGCAGCCGCCGCGGCGGGATTGGGAGGGATCCTCTTCCTGTACCTCGGCTACTTCTTCCTGTTCGAGGGTCTGTGGGCCGGGCGAACGCCCGGGAAGCGAGCCCAGAGGATCCGGGTCGTGCGCGCAGACGGCCAGCCCGCCGGTTGGACACAGGTGGGGATCCGGACCCTCCTCCGACTCGTGGACATCCTCCCAACGGCTTATGCGATCGGTTCAGTCTCGATCCTGCTGACGGCAAGGAGCCAGCGGCTCGGCGATCTGGCGGCGGCGACCCTGGTCGTGCGTGAACGCCCCGCCCCACAGCCAACCCCCCTCTCCGTGTCCCCAGCGGGGGCAACGGCCGGCGTCGTCCTCGACACGACCGCCGTCAGCCCGGAGCTGTATTCGGCGATCCGATCCTTCCTGGAACGACGAAGCACCCTCGTCGCCGGCGCGCGCGATCAACTCGCGACGCAGTTCGGTGCCCTGGCACGCCGTCACGTTGGCGGTGCCGGTGACTGGCGCGGGAGCGACGAGGGTCTCCTCGAGGCGGTCGTCACGTCCTATCGAGCGCGATATCAGCCAGGCGCCCCGGACCTGCCCGCGCCACCGCCCATCTGATCGTTGCTCGCCGGGCTACCGATCACGAGTCGGCGAGCGAGATCCCGATCACGTTGCCGGCCGGGTCGCGGAACTCCGCCCACGTCACCATGTCCGGGATCTCGGTGATCGGCGTCACGACCTCGCCGCCCATCGAGACCGCCTTGTCCAGGTACTTCTGGAGGTCGTCGACGTCGACCACGACGTTCACGCGCGCGTCGCCCTCCGTGATGCCACCGCCGATGCCCTTGTCACCGGCGTTCGTGTGGACGATCCCGTAGTTCATCGGGTTGTCCGCGTGGATCTCCCACCCGAACAGGTCCGCGTAGAACGACTGCAGCTTCGACGCGTCCTTCCCGTAGATCTCGAAGTGCACGACCGGTGCGCCCATCGACTCCTCCTTCCTCCCGACGGCCGAGACGACCGTCACATCGCTCCCGACTTCGACCAGGGGTCCGGCCCCGGGTCCCGTCCCGACGCCGCCTCGACGAGCCGCGGGACGAAGTGCTCCCATCCCTCCATATGCCTCGGCCCCTGGCCCGCGGGCAGGTCCCGATGTACCAGATGGAGCACCGTCGCATCTCCGTCCGGCGTCAGCGTGACCTCGACCGTGCTGGAGCCGGGGGGGACCTCCTCGTCACCCTCCCACCCCCAGGTGAACACCAGGCGACGGGGAGGGTCGATCTCGACGAATTCGCCGACCACGGTCGCGCCCCCCGCGATCCCGCCCACCCGGTACGTGCCGCCGGGGCGCGGGTCGAGCTCGGCGTCGGTGCCCTTCCAGCGCGTCATCTTCTC
>CBRGMI010000229.1:0-3383 GCA_967797495.1 uncultured bacterium | reverse complement strand
GCTCGGCTCCAGCTGACCGCGCGGCGTCTCGGGTGCCGGGTCGAGCTCCGAAGGGCGTGCGGAGAGCTCGAGGACCTGCTGACGCTGACGGGTCTGCTCGGGGTTCTGACCGGCGGCGCGGTGGTCGCGTCAGCCGTCGAGGCGTGGGGGGAGCCCGAACTGCGGGAACAGGCGCTCCGTGTCGAGGAAGAAGCTGATCCCGGTGATCCGACCGTCGGTGATCTCGAGGACCTGCAGTGACCACGGCTCGAGCCCTCCCACCGGGCTCGGCTTGTACTGCCCGAACGCCGGCATGCCGTTCGCCTCGACCGCGATGAGCCTCGAACCACGACAGCCGACCCCCGGGCCCAGGCACCACGCCCGGATGTCGTCGTGGGTCTGCAACCACATCTCGTACGGCGGCATCGACCAGGTGGCGTCCTCGCGCAGGAGCGAGGTGAGCGACTCCATGTCGTATCGCTCGAACGCATCGACGTAGCGCTCGAGCAGTGCGCGCTGCTCGTCGTCGGTGGGTTGCAGGGTCTCGGCGTCCTCGAGCTGGAGGGACTCGAGGGTCGCGCGCGCGCGTTGCAGGGCGCTGTTCACCGAGGCGACCGAGGTGTCGAGGAGCTCGGCCACCTCGGATGCCTTCCAGCGCAGGACCTCTCGGAGGATCAGCACCGCCCGCTGCCGCGGCGGCAGGTGCTGCAGCGCGGCCACGAACGCGAGGCGGATCGACTCGCGCGTCTCGAGCACCTCGGAGGGATCGCCGCTCTGGGGCACCACCCGATCGTCGGGTACGGGCAGGATCCACACGTTTTCCGGGAGCGGGTCCGGCAGCGGGATGTCCGCGGATCTTGCCGGCGCGAGTTCCATCGGGCGCGCCCGGCGCTCCTTGCCGCCCAGCATGTCCAGGCAGACGTTCGTCACGATGCTGTACAGCCACGAGCGCAACGACGATCGTCCCTCGAACTGCTCGAAGCTCTTCCACGCCCGCAGGAACGCCTCCTGCACGGCGTCCTCCGCCTCGAACCCGGAGCCCATCATCCGGTAGGCGTACGCGGTGAGCTCGGTCCGGTGCTGCTCCAGCCGCAGCTCGAGCTCATCCGATCCCAGGTGCGCGGCCTGGTCCCTCGCCGTCAGCTCAGCCAACCGGCTCCTTCCTCCTCCCTCGCACCGTACCCACCACCCTACGACCCCCGCCACGTCCCGAACTCATCGGGGTTCCGAGCGGAAACCCCAGTCGATCAGGGTCGGACCACCAAGGTCCCCTTCATGCCCATCGACTCGTGGAAACGACAGACGAACGGGTAGGTCCCGGGGGGCAGATCGATCGTCACCTTGGCGGTCTTGCCCGGCATGGTCTCGACGTCGATGCCCTGGCCGGTCACCGTGAAGGTGTGCGCGGCGTCGCTGACGTTGGTGAGGGTGATCGTCTGGCCCTGGTTCACCGTCACGGTCGACGGCGAGAAGGTGAAGCCGTTGTTCGGCCCCTCCAGGACCGTGGTGGCCATCATGCCGCCGCCACCGCCGCCGTAACCGCCGCCTCCGGTATACGCGCTGCCGCCACTGCCGCCGCTCGGGCCGGTGCTGGTACCGCTCCCGCCGCCGGAGCTGCTTCCGCCGCCCTCGCTCGCGGTCGCGGCCTTCCCGCACGCGGCGCCGACCAACGCGAGCACGACGAACCCCAGCAGCAGTCCTCGGCGTGTCCGAAGCAGATGCATTTCGTGACCTCCTCGTGATCCGCGAGTCGTTGCGTACGTGGACATCCCTGCGCGCGCACCCCGTCCGACGGGATGGACGCGAGGAGAGGATCACCGGTGAGCTGCTCCTCGAGTGATTCGAGCGGGCACCGCCCGAAGTTCAGCTACGCTCCGATCCGGATCTGGCGATCGTGTGTCGACCGGCATGGAAGGATCACGCGCGCGCGTCCGGTTGCCGCCGTACGGATCGGGGAACGTATCCATCGCGAGGAGAGGGAGGCAGCATGAGAGCGTTCGGGCTGGCGGACGAGTTAGCCCCGGCGGCGGTCATCGAGGTGCCAACCCCCGAGCCGGGCCCCGGCGAGGTTCGGGTCAAGGTGCGCGCGTCCTCGGTGAACGGGTTCGACGTGTTCGTGGCCAGGGGGATGGCCAAGGGCATGATGGAGCACCGGTACCCCGTCGTGATCGGTAAGGACTACGCGGGCGAGATCGACGCGCTCGGGGAGGACGCGACCGGGTTCGCGATCGGCGACGAGGTCACCGGCATCGTCCCGACCGAGCCCCATCTGTGGCGCGGCGCGTACGCCGAGTTCGTAGCCGTGCCCCTCGACGGCTTCGTCGCGCACAAGCCGGGGAACCTCGACTTCGAGCGGGCCGCGTGCATCGGGCTCGCAGCCATCACGGCGAGCCACTGCGTGGAGACGATCGAGGCAGCCGAGGGCAACGTCGTGCTGATCGTGGGCGCGACGGGCGGCGTCGGTACGTACTCGGTGCAGCTCGCCGCCGCCCGCGGCGCCAGGGTCGTCGCGTCGGCGCTGCATCAGGACGAGGCCTGGATCCGCGGGCTCGGCGCGAGCGAGATCGTGGACTACTCGGGCGACGTGGTGGCGGCGATGCGCGAACGATACCCCGGCGGCGTCGATGGTCTGATCGTTGCGGCGCACGTGGGTGACGGGTTCGGCGCGCTGACCGAGCTCGTGAAGAGCGGCGGGAGGATCGCCTCCACGGTGGGGGGCGCCGACGTGGAGGCGCTTGCCCGACGCGGGGTCGTCGCGTCGAACGTGACCGGCCACACCGACCCCGAGGCGTTCCGCCGCGTCGTGCAGATGGCGGGGGACGGGACTCTCAGCGTCCCGATCACGCGGACGTTCACGTTCGACGAGCTCCCGCAGGCGCTCCGGCTCGTCGGCGAGGAGCGCTCGCGCGGCAAGTTCGAGATCACGATCGCAAGCTGACGCAGGCGCGAAGCTCCCGCCTACGACGACCCGTCGCACCCGTCCGTTCGGTAGAGGACCGCCATGTCGCCGCGGCGCATCGAAACCTGTTCACCCGATGGGCTCCGCCATTGCAGGCGGATGAGGTTGGCGTGCGTGGCCGCGACGTCGTCGCGCTCGACCCACTGATACGAGAACGAGTTCGGACCGGTCGCGCCGGGGTCGAAGCGCGTCGCACCGGGGTTGCTGACGACCGTTTGCTCGCCCACGTTCGTGCTGAGGATGCGGAACCGCGCAGGCGCTCCCGAGACCAGCGCGCTGACGTTGACGGTGATCGGGAAGATGGCGATCGGGTCGGCCTCGAACCCCGGCACCGTCTCCCACGCTGTCGACGATGTGGAGATGGTCGAAGACCGCCAGATCGTATCGATGCAGTCGACCGGCGTCCGTCCCGTCGCCGTCCCCGCGATCACGGCACGTGCCCCCA
>CBRGMI010000228.1:0-3401 GCA_967797495.1 uncultured bacterium | reverse complement strand
CCGGCGCCTCCCATGCCGTCGTCCACCCGAGGCCCGGCCGGGGCTTCACGCGGAGCCCGTCGGGGTCGGCCGGGGCGAGCTCGACATCCGACGACAGGACGTAGCGTCCGAGCAGGTCGGCGATCGCTTCCGGCTGGGCGCCGTCCTGCAGCAGGAGGAAACCAGCGCCCGAGCGTGCACGCAGGACGTGGAGGTCGGCGCGGATCCTGCCCGTCGGGGAGAGCAGGAACGAGCGCAGCGCCTCGCCCTCCGGGAGGCCGTCCACCGAGGCGGTGACGAGGTCGTTCAGCCACCGCTCGGCGTCGGCGCCTCGAACCTCGGTGAGCCGCCAGCCTCGAAGGTCCACGAAGGCGCGCCCCCGCTCGAGCCCCTCGAGCTGCTCGTCGAACGCTGCTCCGTCCACGTCTGCGAGGATAAGCCGCCGTGGACGCTCCGCGGACGCTCCTGGTCACCAACGACTACCCGCCCAGCGTGGGCGGGATCCAGCGCACGCTCGAGGCTCTCGTCCGGCGCCTCCCCCCGGACCGGGTCGCGGTCCTGTGCCCGAACGCCGAGGGCGGCGACGCGTTCGACGACGCCGCGGCGTACGCCGTCTACCGCCAGCCCGAACGCTTCCTCTGGCCGCTCCCCGACGTGCGGCGCCGCCTGCACGAGGCCGTCGGGTCGTTCGGGGCCGAGGTGGTCTTGTTCGGCGCCGTCTACCCGCTCGCGCTCCTCGGGCCTTCGCTGGCGGAGACCGGGACCCCGTATCTCGCGGCGGCGCACGGGTTCGAGTACTGGCTCTCGATCGCCCCCGGTACCCACGCGCTCGTCCGGCGCGCCGCGTCGCGGGCGGCGCGCGTGCCCGTGATGTGCAGCGCGTTCATCGCCCGGGTCGTGCGAACCGCCGTTCCGGACGACGTACCCGTCTCCGTGATGTACCCCGGCGCGGATCTCGAGGCCTTCCGCCCCGACCTGCCCTACGAGGACCTGACCGAGCTCCACGACGTCGCCGACCGCCCGCTGATCGTCTGCGTGAGCCGGCTGGTCGCGCGCAAGGGGCAGGACGTGCTGATCCGCGCGATGCCCCGGATCCGCCGTGACGTCCCCGGCGCCTCCCTGCTGATCGTCGGCGACGGGCCGGACCGCGCTCGGCTGGAACGCCTCGCGGCGGATACTCCGGACGGCTCCGTCGTGTTCGCGGGCCAGGTGTCCGAGGGCAACCTGCCCCGCTACTACCGCGCGGGGGACGTGTTCGCGATGCCGTGCCGGAGCCGCCTGGGGGGTCTGGAGGTCGAGGGCTGGGGCAACGTGTTCGTCGAGGCGGCCGCGTGCGCGCGCCCCGTGGTGGTCGGGGACTCCGGCGGAGCGCGGGAGTCCCTCGTTCCCGGCGAGACCGGACTGCTCGTGAACGGGTCGGACGTCGCCGAGGTCGCCGACGCCGTGTCCTCGTTGCTCGCGGATCCCGAGCGCGCGGACGCGATGGGGCGAGCCGGCCGTGAGCGCGTGGAGCGTGGGTTCGGGTGGTCCAGGGCCGCGGAGCAGCTCGCCGGATGGTTGCGCGAGGCGGTCGCCTGACCTCCGGTTCACCGGTCCGGGTCGCGGGCGGGGGTACCCTGCCTCGCATGATGGGCGAACGCCGGTGTCCGACCTGCGGCGCCCTCGTGTCGGCGGAGGCCGAGTGGTGCGGGCAGTGCTTCTCGCCGCTCGAACGCGCGGGAGCGGGCACCGAGGCCGACGGTCCGCCGACGTCGGCTCCGACCCAGACCGCCGGACGGAAGGCGATACGGGGCATCTCGGGGGGCGCGATCGAGGTCGAGGGCGGAACGCTCGCCTGGACGTGTCCGGTCTGCGGGACCCGCAACCCGATCGAGGCGAAGGAGTGCTCGGCCTGCGGAACCCCGTTCGGCCGCCTGCTCGCGGAGCCCAAGGCGGCGCCGGAGATCGAGCCGCAGACGGCGGCCGTGTGGTCGATGCTCTGGCCCGGGCTCGGCCATTGGAAGCTGGGCCGGCGGACGGACGCCGTGGCGCGGTTCGCGATGTTCGCCTGGGCGTTCGGGGCGCTGCTGATCCTGCTCGTGTCGCGGTTCGGCAAGGGCGGGCTCGGGCCGACCTTCCCGCTGTTCGCGCTGTTCCTCGGGGCCTCGCTCATGATCTACGTGGTGTCGGCGATCGACGCCTACCGCCTGGCGGCCGGCGACGCGCCCGTGATGAGCTCCCGGACGTTGCTGTGGACGTCGGCGGGTCTGGTGTTCCTGTCGGTCGTGATCGCAACGTTCGTCACCTTGCCGGCCGCCCGCCGGTAACATCGCGTCCTCACGAGGGAGCGGGCATGAGTGAGCAGACGGAGGGCCAGATCGTGATCGAGGCCCCGGCCGTCGAGGTCATGGACGTCCTGACCGACTTCGAGGCCTACCCCGAGTGGGCCGACGTCAAGACCGCCCAGGTGCTCGAACGCGGGGAGGGGGGCCTGGGGACCAAGGTGGCGTTCGAGGTGGACGTCCCGCTCCTCGGCAAGGCGAACTACACGCTCGCCTACCGGTACGCGCCCGGCGACGGCGGGATGTCGTGGGTCTCGACGGAGGCCCACGGCGCAGTCTCGAACATCACCGGCGAGTACCTGCTCAGCGAGATCGACGACGACGAGACCAAGGTGATCTATCGGCTCGCCGTCGACCTGGGGATCCTGCTCCCGGGCTTCGTTCGCACGCAGGGCGAGAAGCGCGTGATCGAGAACGCGCTCGAGGGCCTGAAGCGGCGCGTCGAGCTCGGCTGAGACCGCCTCCGGACGCGCCGGGGTCTCGCCCGCGCTAGGCTGCCGCCATGCGCGTCCTGCTGTTCACCGGGAAAGGCGGCGTCGGAAAGACGACGGTCGCCGCCGCCACGGCGGTCCGCGCGGCCGGGTCGGGGAACCGGACCCTGATCATGAGCACGGATCCGGCGCACTCGCTCGGCGACTCGTTCGATCGGGAGATCGGAGAGCACGCCACGCCGATCGGCGAGAACCTGTGGGCCGAGCAGATCGATGCCCAGAGCCGGCTCGAGTCCAACTGGCGCGAGATCCAGGACTACTTCGTGCAGCTGATGAACTGGGCCGGCGTCGAGACGATCCAGGCCGAGGAGCTCTCGGTGATCCCCGGGCTCGACGAGATCTTCGCGCTGATCGATGTCAAGACTCACGTCGAGGGAGGGAAGTACGACCTGCTGATCGTCGACTGTGCGCCCACCGCCGAGACACTGCGCCTGCTGTCGCTCCCCGAGGTGATGAACTGGTACATCGAACGGATCTTCCCCGTCGAGCGGCGCGTGGTGAAGACGCTGCGTCCGATCGTGACGAAGATGACGACGCTACCGATCGCGGGCGAGCGCTTCTACGCGGCGGTCGAGCGGCTGCACCGGAACCTCGACGCCGTGCACCGGAT
>CBRGMI010000227.1:0-3485 GCA_967797495.1 uncultured bacterium | reverse complement strand
GGGGTCTCGGGTCCCGAGCCCTCCTACGTGCTCGAGATCGACGCCCGGGCCAACCGGGTGGTCGTCGGACCTGGTGAGCTGCTCGCGCGCTCGGGGGCGATCGCCGATCGGGTGTCGTGGGTTGCCGGGGAGCCCCCGTCCGCGGTGCCCTTCGAGGCGGAGGTTCGGATCCGCCACCGGGGCGGCGACGTCCCGGCGGTGATCGAGCCGCTCGGGGAGACGGTCCGGATCGAGTTCAGGACGCCACAGCGCGGCGTCGCGCCGGGTCAGAGCGCCGTCGTGTACCGGGGCGAGGAGCTCCTCGGCGGCGGCCGGATCGTCGACGCCCTGCGCTGAGCGAACCGGCGGTTCCCGGCGGGGCGCCGGATGGGGCCGTGAGGTCGGCCCGCCCGGATATCATCGCCGCGTGGAGGGCCGGCGCCCGTGAGGTTGCTCAAGCGCAAGTCCCGCACCTTCGAGATCCAGGTGCAGGAGATGACGCTGCACATCCAGGCCGCGACCGACGTCGACGAGGAGTCACGCGCGGCCGCGCTCTCGTTCTGGGAACTCCTGCACACCTACTCGATCCGCAACCCGGAGTTCCGCTCGTCCAAGCGGCCCGTGAAGGTGCCCGGTGACGCCCCCGAGATCGTGCGCGAGATCGCCTCGACGGCCGCGCGTGCGGGCGTCGGGCCCATGTTCTCTCTCCAGGGCGCCGTCACCGATCACGTCGGCCGGTTCCTCGCGCACGAGGTGAGGGAGGTGACCGTCAACTGCGGCGGCGACTACTTCATCCGTTCGCGGCGCCGGCAGAAGCTCACGGTCGTGCGCCGGCCGGGCTCCTCGGTCGCCGTCGTGGTCCCCCCCAACCGGGAAGGCCTCGGGGTCTCGATGACGCTGGGGCACGGGCCGAGGCGCTCGGAGGTGGACGGGCTGGCCGTGCTGGCCGAGTCCTGCATGCTCGCGGGCGCCGCGGCCGCGGGCGTCCAGGCGATCCTGACCAAGAAGGACGGGCTGCACGGGGCCTTGGCGTACCTGAAGCAGGTGCCCGGGGTGATCGGCGGGGTCGTGTTCCTCGGCGAGCGGATCGGGATGGCGGGCGGCCTGGAGCTCGCGGCTTGACCCGGGTCCGGGCGTGAGCACCACGAGCGAGGAACGGGAGCTCGCGAAGGCGAAGCTCCGCGTCGAGGAGTTGCGCGAGCGGGCGAACTTCCACTCGTACCGCTACCACGTCCTGGACGACCCCGAGGTCTCCGACGCCGAGTACGACGACCTCATGAAGGAGCTCCGGGCGCTCGAGGAGCGGTTCCCCGAGCTCGTGACGCCGGACTCGCCGACGCAGCGGGTGGGAGCGACGCCGGCCGACCTGTTCGCGCCCGTCGAGCACCGAACGCCGATGCTCTCGCTGGACAACGCGTTCAGCCGCGAGGAGCTCGACGCCTGGGCCACCCGGGTCGAACGCGGCGTGGGCTCGGGCGCCCAGTACTCGTGCGAGCTCAAGATCGATGGCGTCGCGTGCGCCCTCACCTACGAGGACGGCGCGCTGACCAAGGGCGCGACGCGCGGCGACGGGCGGACCGGCGAGGACATCACGGCCAACGTCCGGACCGTTCGGAGCGTCCCGCAGCGCCTGGACGTGAAGGAGCCGCCCGCCTACCTCGAGGTCCGCGGCGAGATCTACCTGCCGGTCAGGGCGTTCGAGCGCCTGAACGAGGAGCTGCTGGAGGCCGAGAAGCGGCCGTTCGCGAACCCGCGCAACGCGGCCGCCGGCTCGCTCCGCCAGAAGGACCCGAAGGTGAGCGCGTCCCGACCCCTCGCGCTGCTGGTGCACTCGTTCGGGTTCGCGGACGGGATCCGCTTCGACTCGCACTCGGGGTTCCTGGACTGGAGCCGCGAGGCCCGGCTCCCCGTCGCCCCCACGTCCGAGGTCGTGAATGACGTCGACGATGTGGTGGCGTACCTCCAGCGCTGGGAGGCCGACCGCCACAGCGTGGCGTGGGAGATCGACGGCGTGGTGGTCAAGGTCGACCAGACGGCGTTGCAGCAGGAGCTCGGCGCGACGAGCCACGCGCCGCGGTGGGCGATCGCCTACAAGTTCCCGCCCGAGGAGCGCACGACGCTGCTGCGCGAGATCGGCGTGCACACCGGCAGGACGGGCATCGTGACGCCGTTCGCGTTCCTGGAGCCCGTGCAGGTCGCCGGCGTCACGATCTCGACCGCGACGCTGCACAACGAGGACGAGGTCCGGCGCAAGGACGTGCGCGAGAAGGACACCGTGATCGTTCGTCGCGCTGGGGACGTGATCCCCGAGGTCGTCGGGCCCGTGCTCTCCAAGCGCAGGAAGGGCACGCGGCGCTGGACGTTCCCCACCACGTGCCCGTCGTGCGGCACCGCGTTGGTCCGCAAGGAGGGCGAGGCCTACTGGCGCTGCCCGAACAAGCGCGGGTGCCCCTCGCAGAACATCGAGTGGCTGTTCAGCTTCGCCTCGCGCGGCGGGCTGGACATCGAGGGCCTGGGCTACAAGACCGGGATCGCGCTGATCGACCTCGGGCTGGTGACCGACCCGGGCGACGTGTTCTCGCTCACGGCCGACGACCTGGCGCAGCTACCGGGGTTCGCCGACAAGTCGATCTCGAACCTCATGTCGTCGATCGAGGCCGGCAAGGACCGCCCGATCTGGCGACTCCTCACGGCGCTGAACATCCCGCACGTCGGCACCCACGTCGCGCAGGTGCTGTCGAACGCGTTCGGGTCGATCGACGCGCTTCTGAAGGCCTCCGAGCAGGACATCGACGACATCGAGGAGATCGGACCCGAGATCGCCCGGAGCGTCCACGCGTGGTTCGCCGACAAGGGCAACCGCAGGCTGCTGGAGAAGCTGCGGGCGGCCGGCGTCCGGATGAAGGACGTGGCCTCGAGGAAACCAAAGGGGAAACGGCCGCTCGCCGGCAAGACGATCGTCCTCACGGGCGGCCTCGAGGGGCTGTCGCGGGACGAGGCCGCGGCCGCCGCCGAGGCCGCCGGCGCCCGCGTGGCCTCGGGCGTGTCGAAGAAGACGGACTTCGTCGTCGTGGGTGAGAGCCCGGGGACGAAGGCAGCCAGGGCCGAGGAGCTCGGCGTCGAGACGATCGACGAGCGGGAGTTCGCGAAGCGCCTGGGCCGCAAGCAAGCCTGAAGCGCGCGCCCGAGCACCTGTGGCACGATTGCCCGCGTCCCCGACTGGAAGGAGCCTGCGTGACGGCCGTCGTGATCGACGGGAACGCGATCGCCGAGCAGCTCCGGCAGAGCATCGCCGACGAGCTGCAGGTGCTGCGCCTATCCGAGGTTCGCCCGGGCCTGGCCACGGTGCTGATCGGGGAGTCGTTCGACGCGCAGGCGTACGAGAGGCACGTCAAGCGGTTGGCCGAGAGCCTCGACTACCGGTACGTGTGCGAGCGTCTGCCCGCGGACGTCGAGCTCGCCGACGTCATCGCGACCCTCGGCAAGCTGAACGCCGACCCGCGGAT
>CBRGMI010000226.1:0-3488 GCA_967797495.1 uncultured bacterium | reverse complement strand
CTAGTGTGGCTCGGTCGGGTCCGGCGGTCGGCTCCCCCTCGTCGGTCATGTCCGCAGAGGGTAGCCCGACGGGTCTCGGGTCAACCGTCAGTGAGTGCCGTCCCCCGCGGCTCAGAAGCGCGGGAACGAGAGGATCATGACGAGCCCGAGGATCATCAGTCCGCCCGCCACCCCGAGGACGCCGTAGCGGACACCCCTGACCTTGAACCGCTGCGAGAGCGCGATCAGGAACAGCACCGTCGCGAGCATCACGGTCGTCCGGATGTAGTCGTCGGCGCGGCTCCTCGCGATTGTCCCCTCGTCGAATGTGCGGGACGACAGTTCGTTCATCTCCGCCCCCCGCTCGAGCTGGGGGTTGACGTACTCGGGCATGAAGCTGGGCCCGGGCGGCGCCTCAGGGTTCGAGAACGGGTCGGTCGCGAGCCAGGCGTCGAACGCGACCTTGTACTCGGGGCTGAAGCGACGTTCGTACAGCGCCGTCAGCTCGGTTCGCTCCTCGAACCGTGCCTCGATCCACGTATTGAACGTGGTGACGTCGAGCAGGCGCTGCTGTCCTCCAAGCGTCAGGAGCTGGTCGGCGCGAACACGGATCGTCGAGGCCTGCCCGTAGAGCTCCGCTTCATGGCCATCCCACCTCGCCGCCTGATACCCGCTCCAGGCGGTCGCGATCGCGACGATCGCGAGCAGGAACGCCTCCAGGATCTCGACGACCTCCTGCCAGCCCGTCTTCGGAGGGAGGGGCTTCCCATCCTTGTCCTCACCCTCGGAAAGGGTCCCCGCGATCTCGATGTTGAGGTCCTCCTGCATCCGCACCGCCGGCAAGGTTGAGGTCGGGTTGAGGTCGGCCAAGTGTAGGGTCCTCCCACCGCGCCGCGGGAACGAGGTTCGTGGGGGCGCTAGCCCCAGATCCGATCCGCGACCCGAGCAACGAGCTCGAGCTTGCGCCACTGGGTGTCCTCGTCGATCTCGTTGCCGACCACAACGCTCGCAAATCCGCACTGCGGGCTGATCGCGAGCCGGTCCATGCCGCCCGCGAGCCTCGCCGCCTGCTCCATCTTCCGAACGAGCTCGTCCTCGTCCTCGAGCTCCGATGCCTTGGTCGAGACGATGCCCATCACCATCGTGGAACCCTTCCGGAGGAAACGCACCGGCTCGAACCCGCCGTCGCGGCCGAGGTCGTCCCACTCCACAAGGAACGCGTCGTACGGGAGCTCGCCGAAGACGCGCTCGGCGACCGGCTCGAGCGAGCCCTCGCACATCCACGAGGAGCGGTAGTTCCCGCGACAGATGTGGAGCGCCACGGTCACGTCGCCGGGGATGCCCTCGAGCACCGCAGTGTCGGCCGCAATCGCCTCATCGACCAGATCGGCGACACGATGACCGTGCGCCTCGAAGCGCTCGACCCACGCCGGGTCGACCAGGTAAGGGTGGAGCGGGAAGTCGAACTGGATCTGCAAGGCTCCTGCCGAGATGGCCTCGCTCACCAGATGACGCTCGATCCGGATCGCCGTATCGGCGAACTCCTCCACCGACCCGTACGCACCGTCCACGGTCGTGAACGGGTGGAGGAAGATCGACGCGGCGGGGAAGGTCACCTTAAAGGGATAGCCGTCCGTCGTGTCTGACAAGAACGCCGCCTCACGGGCGGCCGGCGATTCGACCTGGCGAAGCGGCGCGACGATCTCGTGCACCGCCAACTCGACGTCGTCGCCCCGGTCGTTCCGGAACCTCACCGTCTTGCCGGTCCGAACGCCGGACACTGCGTCGTAGAACGAGTTCATGAACATCCATCGACGGAACTCGCCATCCGTCACGACATCGAGCCCGAGGTCGATCTGCCGCTGAACCGCTTCTCGGATCGCGTCGTCCTCAGCCTCACGGAGCGCAGTTCGATCCTTGTCCCGCTCCTCCTCTAACACCGCCGAATGGCCGCGTTCGTAGAAGTCGTCGATGGCCTTGCGGAGTGCTGGCGGCCGCAGCAGCGAGCCGACTACCTCGGCGCGGGCGGGGCGGCGTGCGGAGCGCATCGGAACCGAAGACTAGGCCAATAGGACAGGCCGAGCGGCGGGCGACCTATTTCCGTCTTCCGCTTCAAGGAACGCTGGGCACTGGCTGCTCCTGCAGCGTCGCGAGAACGCCCTGTCACGGCCGTTCCCTCGGGCTGCTCACACTGAATCGTCCGGGGACCGATACTTCCATTGCTCCTCATGCGTCATGGGATCGCATGCGGAGCACGGACGCCTTCGTGACCAGAGCGGGGATGGACAGTCTGCCCGACTCCGAAGCACAGCCGACCGACCGGCTGGGCGACCTGTACGCTCGGCACGTCCCGGCGACGATCGGGTTCGCGTACCTGCTTACGGGGAACCGGGTGGACGCCGAGGACCTCGTTCACGAGGCCTTCGTCCGGGTCGTGGGACGCCTTCGACACCTACGCACGCCCGATGCCTTCGATGCCTATCTGCTCCGGACGGTGGTCAACCTCCATACGTCGAGGCTGCGCCGTCTCCGGGTCGAGCGCCGCTACCTGGCCAGTGAAGGCCTCCGGTCGTCCGATGCCATGGCGCCGCAAGATGTCGGCGAGCGAGACCGCATTTGGCACGCGCTCGATCGACTCCCGAAACGGCAGCGCGCGGCCGTCATCCTGCGCTACGCGGAGGACCGGTCCGAGCGCGAGGCGGCCGACCTGCTCCGGTGCTCAGTCCCCGCGGTCAAGTCGCTCACCGCGCGGGCCCTCGACACCCTGCGAGCCGAGCTGAGAGGTGATGACGGATGAGCACCGACTTTGACCGGCAGCTCACGGAGACCCTGGCCGATCGGCGGGCCGAGCTTCACCCCTCATCGGTCGCGCCCGACGGGCTCTTCCGGCGTGCGCGTCGCCGAGCCGTGAGAACCGTCGTCCTCGGCGTGCTCTCGATCGCGGCGATCGCGGCTGGCTCCATCGCCGGCATCCAGGCACTGCTCAACCGGGCACCCGACCGAATCCTCGGCGGAGATGGCTCCCGGGTGGTACTCCCGACGGAGGGTCCCGCCCCCGGTGAGAGGTCGCTGCTCATCGCAAGCGGTGAGCACGACGGCGAACGGTGGATAATGCGCGTGACGAGTAGCCCGGGAATCGGCCTCGGACTCAGCTGGGGGTACGAGGCCCTGGGCGCCGGTGGCGGTGGCATCTCGCCGATGCGGCGGGGCCGGATCTTCCAGGGGTATGGAGGCAGCTCATCGCCGGACTACCCCGATAACGACTCAAGCCGCCCGCCGTTGCCCATCGGCATCTCCGGGCAGGTTGCCGTCCAGGCGGAGCGGCTCGAGCTCCGGCTCGAGCGCGGCCCCGTGGTGGAAGCGGCGCTCTACCGGCTCCCGGACGAGTTGATCGGTCCGGCGAAGGTCTTCCTGTTGTTCGTTCCTGGGGACACGCTGCTCCTCGCAGGGGACCTCGTTGCGTACGACGACTCGGGGGCCGAGCTCGGCCGCGAGTACTTCGACCTGTC
>CBRGMI010000225.1:0-3493 GCA_967797495.1 uncultured bacterium | reverse complement strand
CGACGTAGAACGTGACGGGGATCAGGAACGGCAACATGACGAGCACCACGAACGTGGCGAGCCCGATGCCCACGCCCACGAACCTCGAACCGAACGCTCCCGGGTCGCCGGCCCGGTCGTCGTGTTCCACGCCCAGCATCCTAACGCGCCCGGATCTCGACCATCCCATCGGTGACGCGCGTCTCGTAGGTTCGCGCGGGCTCGGTCGCGGGACCGCGCAGCACCCTGCCGTCGGCGAGATCGAACGTGCTGCCGTGCAGGGGGCACTGCACCGTCCGGAGCGACCCGCCGAATCGCACCGGCCCCTTGTGCAGCGGCGCACCCTGATGCGTGCAGCGGTCGCCGATCCCGAACAGCTCCTCGCCGTTGCGGACGAGGAGCACCGCCGAACCGTCCACGTCCACCCTCACCGGCTTGCGGTCCGCCAGATCGGTCACCGGCAGAACCGCTGTCCAACCGCCGTTCTCGACCTCGGTGTCGACGTCGTCGCTCAGCTCGCCCGCCTCCTCCCGTCCGGACGGCGCATTATGGCGTGCCAGAGCGCCCCAGGCGCTTCCTCTTCCGGACCATCTTCCGGATGGCGTGCCATGAGCGCACAATCCGGGGCGAGGTGAAGGCATGACTACATGGACGGCTCGGAGGCTGGCCTGGTCCGTCGGGATCGTCTCCATCGTGCTGCTGGTCGCCACCCTCGTGCTCTGGTTCATCGATCGCGAGAGCGACCTGCCGAGCAACGTGGGGATCTGGAGCGCGGCCGACGTAGCCGACGTGTTCGTGAACATCGGCGTGCCGATCCTCGGCATCGTCATCGTCAACAAGCGTCCGCGGAACGCGATCGGCTGGGTCTTCATCGTCGCGGGGGCAGCGCTCTCGCTCGCGAGCTTCGGGCAGGCCTACGCGCTCCACGCGCTCCTCGCCGATCCCGGGGCCCTCCCGGCCGGACAGGTGCTCGCGTGGCTGAGCAACGTGCTGTGGCCGATCCCGCTCGTCTGCCTCACCCTGCTGTTCCTCCTGTTCCCGACCGGACACCTCCCCTCGCCACGCTGGCGTCCCGTCGTCTGGCTCGTGTTGGTCATCTACGTCCTGCTCACGATCGCCTCCTTGATCCTCGCGACGGCGAGCTGGTCGGACCCGTTCGAAGGCATCAACGTGGCTGCCGGGTCCGTCGGCGATCTCGCCCGAGCGGCGATCGTGATCGCGGCGCTCGGGGAGATCGTCGCGCTGCTGCTGTCGGTCGTTTCGCTCGTCTTCCGTTACCGGCATTCCGCGGGCGCCGAACGGCTCCAGCTGAAGTGGTTCGTCTCGGCCGCGGCGATCGCCGCCGTGGCGTTCAGTGTCGGGTTCTTCTTCAACACGGCCGTCGTCTCGGCGATCGTCTCGATCTCGTTGGTGTTCCTGTACGTCGCGATCGGCATCGCGATGCTGAAGCACAACCTCTACGAGATCGATCTGATCATCAACAAGACGATCACGTACGGCGCGCTGGCGGCGTTCATCACCGCGATCTACGTGATCGTGGTGGTCGTGATCGGTGCGTTCATCGGGGTCACCGAGGGCGTCTCGTTGCTCGCGACCGCGATCGTCGCCGTGGCGTTCCAGCCGATCCGGCGGCAGGCGCAACAGATCGCCAACCGGCTCGTCTACGGGGAGCGGGCGACGCCCTACGAGGTCCTGTCCCGGTTCTCCGAGCACGTCGGTGAGACCTACTCGGGCGAGGACATCTTGGTCCGGATGGCCCGGCTCCTGGCCGAGGGGACGGGCGCCACGTCGGCCGTCGTCTGGCTCCGGGTCGGCGACG
This sequence comes from uncultured bacterium, assembly GCA_967797495.1. GTDB lineage: Bacteria > Actinomycetota > UBA4738 > UBA4738 > HRBIN12 > DASSJM01. Next base: position 1,695 of record CBRGMI010000225.1, on the reverse strand, counting down.
AGGTCCGGCCGGCGGCGACGTGGCCGGCGAACGGAGCGATGGCCACCGCGATCCCGCTCGTGGCCGAAGAGCCGCCCGTGGTCGACGGGGCGACCGCATCGATACCCGTCCGGCACCGGGGGGAGCTCCTCGGACTGCTCACCGTCACGAAGCCGCCCAACGAGGCCCTGTCTCCGGTCGAGGAGAAGCTCGTCTCCGACCTGGCCGGGCAGGCCGGGCTCGTGCTCGCGAACTCCCGGCTGATCGAGGATCTCCGCGCGTCCCGCCAGCGGCTGGTGGCCGCCCAGGACGGGGAACGACGACGCCTCGAGCGCAACCTGCACGACGGGGCGCAGCAGCAGCTCGTCGCCCTGGCGGTCCGGCTGAGGCTCGCCCGGACGACCGCGTCGAAGGACCTCGCGGAGGCCGATCGGATGCTCGAGCAGCTCGAGGGGGAAGTCATCGACGCGCTCGAGAACCTCCGCGAGCTCGCGCGAGGCGTCTACCCTCCGCTCCTGGCCGACAAGGGGCTGGCGGCCGCGATCGAGGCGCAGGCTCGACGCTCACCCGTACCCGTGCGCGTGGATGTCGACGGCATCGGTCGCTACCCGCAGGAGCTGGAGACCGCCGTCTACTTCTGCACGCTCGAGGCCCTGCAGAACGCCGCCAAGTACGCGCAGGCGAACGAGGTCGCCGTGAGCCTGCTCGAGGACCACGGGGAGCTCGTGCTCTCGATCCGCGACGACGGGCGGGGGTTCGACCGCGCCGCGACACCACTCGGCGCCGGCCTCCAGAACATGGCGGATCGTTTGGCCGCGCTGGGCGGCACGCTCACCGTCCGCTCCCGCTCGGGCGCCGGCACGACGATCGAAGGCCACTTGCCCGTTCGGACCGAGTGAGGCATTCGTCGAAGCGCGCGGGGACCAAGGAGATGTCCGCCACCGAGCCGAACTCCTGTCTTTGCTACGACATGGCTCCGTCGAGGCGCGAGTTCACAACGTAGTCGAAGAGGTCGAGATCGGCCGGCTCGACGTCGATGGTCGCGAACTTGCCATGCTCGTCGTACCGGATCCTCACACCCAGGTTCATCTCCACCTGGTGGCGCGGGCCGTCGACGGTGATCGCGTGTCTCACGACCATCTCGTCCCCCTCATGGAGGAACGTGACCAGCCTGCTGTCCGAGTTCATCACCTGGCGCAGCGCCATCACGCCGCGGCTCACTGCCTCGAGACCCCGGTAGGTACCCGCCAGCCAGGACGACCCGGGCATCTCGAGCGCGACATCCGGGCGCATATTCTCGTCGATGACGCCGAAGTCCCGACGGATGAAGGCGTCCATGCTCCGGGCGAACTGCGCCTCACGCTCCCCCTGAGCCGAGGGATCCACCGGGTTCGTGAGCCGCCGGGTCCTGAGCCGTTTCATGAAAACGAAATCGGCATCGGGCAGTGGGACTTTAGGACCATTCCGAAGTCACCCTTCGATGGCGGGTGACGCGCTGTCCACCGTTCGGTTGTGCCCAGATCGGGCGATTGACCGGCACGGGCCGGCTCAGTACCGTCGAGCGTACGTCTCGCTACATCCTCCACCCGTCGCTGTGCCCACGATGCGCCCAGCAACTCGCCCGCGTGTATCTCAGCGCGTTCGTGGGTGGTAAGGCGATCGTTCGTCCCGACGCACTCTGCTCAACGTGTCAGATCCGCCTCCAGGAGTTCGCCC